>JAUWIQ010000267.1 GCA_030605285.1 Planctomycetota bacterium | reverse complement strand
CTGCCAAATCAATCAAAACCCAATGAATTTCTTCTCGCTGAAACGACCGGCGCCGAGGCCAATTCGCAAGGCGGATACCAGCTGTTATATTTTAAAAGTCTGCGAAATTCAGGGAGACTAAAGAGGTGATCAACAAGGATCTGTTGGAAATGCTCGTTTGCCCGGAAAGCCACCAGCCGCTACGACTGGCTGAGGCGGATTTGGTGAAACGTATTAATCGCGCCATCGAACGCGGCCACGTGAAGAACGCCGGTGGCACAAAAGTGGAAAGAACTGTTGATGGGTGCCTTTTACGGGATGATGAGCAGCTACTCTATCCGGTACTCGACGAGATTCCCATCCTCCTGGTCGATGAGGCGATCCTGTTGGATCAATTGAATGAGTGACAAAACGATCTTTCAAAAAATTATCGCCGGTGAGATTCCGGCAGACATTGTTTATGAAGATAAGCAATGCCTAGCATTTCGTGATATTGCCCCTCAGGCTCCCACCCATGTCTTGGTCATCCCCAAAAAACCAATTCGGTCGATCACCTCACTCGAGGATTGTGATCTTGCGCTGATTGGGCATCTATGGAAAGTAATACGCAATCTGGCTCGCGAGCTCGGTTTGGATGGCGGCTACCGTGTGGTTGTCAATTGTGGCCCCGACGGGGGCCAGGAAGTCGACCATCTCCACTACCATCTCCTGGGCGGACGGGCGATGCAGTGGCCCCCGGGATAGGTTGGCCGATGCGATTGCGGGTGAAACCTCTAGCGGAAAAAACCCGGAAACTTTTTTCTCCACCAGGAAGCCTCTTCTTCGGTGTTGTTTCTTTCGACTCCGACTGGCTCGGAGCGTGGCAATTTTGCCTGCCGGACGGGCTGTGGACCGGATGCAATTGATCGTCCGGGCAGCGGCACATACTGCTGTAGAAAACGGGGCCAGTAGCCATCGAGGATTCGCTCGCATTCAGACAATTTACCGCTACTGAGTGCAAAATGGGCTTGTGTCAAAATACGCGATAATTCCTTACGTTCGTTATCGCTAAACTGTAGATCGGAGACCGTGATGTCATCGATCCATACTTTGCCCTTACCCATCAGGTCAAAACGAACCTGGAGGTCACTTAACTCGGACAAGGGAAGATCTTCAATGTGGTATTTAAAAAGCTGCCAGCTATTGGCCTTGGGGACGACTCCAAATCGATAAATCTCGCGATCCCGGTGTCGACCACTGATTGCCAGCTTGAGGGGCCCACGAAAATCGTCGGATGTCTTTAACCACACTGAAAATGAAAGACGCCCTGTACGGGAAGACATAAATGGGTTGCTAAGCAGCATTGCTGCCTTGCCGTCACTCTGAAGACGAAGCGATGCGGTGCCTTTTTGCTTTTCTTGGCGGTCAATTTGCGCGTCAGTCCCGGCACCACTGGTGAGCTGCCAACCCCGAATCCGCCCGTCTATCTCCGGCAATTCAAAGGAGGGGTTTTCCAAGACATCAATTGCCAATGGCTGTTTCAATTCAATCGTTCTGTCTACGTGATCATTGATTCTCTGTTGGAGCAAACCCCGTACATCCTGGTCGAATGTCACTGCCACATCATCAAAATCGACGTCCTCTTGATCAAACCGCAAGGCTACAAAATCGTGGCGTTGGAGTGCGATGCGTAAGCGGCCGCTTACCGGCGTCGAAAAACTTCGTTTTCCGGAAAGATCCTCAACGTCGACACCGCGTTCGGTCGTTAAGCGGATTGCCACATCGCACTTCCAGTCCGATTGGTTGATTAGATAAGCAAAAGTTTCTCCAGCGGTCGAAATCTTCCGCAATATGATGGGCTCATGATCTCCGGAGACGGTTTCATAATCACCGGCCGGCAGCCGACGGTAGGCAGTCACGAGAGATCGCAACGATGCCTCCTGCCCTAGAGGAAGCATCCGGCCTCCGACGACAAGAACATCACTGTCCGCAACGGCTAGGCTTCTTACCAGGAGCTTTCGGTTCATGCTATCGCTAGGTACAAAGTGTGGCGCGATCCTCGTGTGCGTGGCTTCCGCACCAAATGGGCTTTTGGCATCGAAAGACGCAATGCGTATCTCACGAGGATGATTTTGTATGAGATAACCGAGCTTACCCGCTTCGGACAAACGACGATCCAACTCCAGCGATCCATCAATTTGGTGAGCTGTGGCAGGATCGACACTAGAAAAGTCCGTCGCGACGGTCCGCGAATGCAGAAGTACAATACCATCTTTTTGATTTGCGTAATTCTCTGGCGCAATGCCAATCGCGAGCAGTAATTCTTCCACACCAACACGGGCCGGCAGCGAGGGCCGCATCAAGGACCCGAGCTCGGAGTTCGTCTGCATGGCTGTGGTGGCAACATAGAGCTTGCCCTCCGGAACCGAATTACGAATTTCCTTTGCCAATCGACCATGAAAGTTCCGAATCTGGCCAGCTCGCCATTTGAGCCAAGTCGCGTGATGGTTGGTTTGAGCGGACGGTTTTGCAGTCGAGGCTGGCGGAGGATGTAAATCGCTTATTTCTACACCTGTCTCTTTCGTAAAGCGGCCTAAGGTAGTCTGGTCATATCCCCAATCGGCGCCAGGCAGCAACGTGTAGCCTTCACCGGAGCTATCAATAGCCACACCCGCTAGCGATTTATGTTGGTGATAACGACCTAGAATTTCCTGAACCACGTTCAGCACCGCCTGCTGGACATCCGTATGGAGCGGGTTGTAACGCGTTGTCTGTGTGATTTCTCCTCCGCGTCGCTCTGCCCAGATTTCACCGCGTGCATCAATCAGTTCGATGCCAGTTGCTTGTTCACCACCATCACGAAGCTTTTGTTCCAACTCCGGAAGTGGCGATGAAAACTGGAGGGCAGGAATGAGACGGATGTTTGCACGGTCAAACATCCTTAGCAACATTTCCAGAACGTCTTTCCGCACCGGGTCCTGGCCCGTCGAGAAAAATACCCCGGTATCGTACCGCGGCGTAGGATTGAGAAGGTCACTCGGATAGATCGTACCGCCGCGGGCCAAGACGGACAGGACCACGGCATTGTAGCCAGCATATTGAAGGTATTCGATCAATCGCCGACCTGCCTCGTAAAAGGTCACCCAGTCATCCATACACCGTCCTGTAGTATCATCCAGCATATCGGTAGCGGAGAAATTTTCTGGTATGAGCGGACGGGCCATGTGGGCGGCATACAAGCGACCGCCACTTGGCGTTTCTTCCGGTATTAATTTCGGCAACCTCGAGGAATGGCTACTGCCCCAACGAAGTGCTGAGATACCGACCGTTTTAGGACCAAACAGACGAATGCGCCCGTGCAGTGCCGGTCTATCCTGACAATTATTCGTGATCAACAACACCGGATCTTTTGTTTTCGGCCAAAACGCCAATCGATGTTTTGCAATCACGGTTGTGTGCGTGGGGCTTTGTTCATCCACGATCACTCCTGAATCGATTCCGACAGGCAATACCTCGCCCGCAGCATCCGTCTCGAGCAGACTGATTCCCATCGCTTGGGGAATGTCGGTGGGATATTCCACTTCGAGAATGTGGGCTTGTCCCGGTTCGTTCACTGCAAGGGGATAGGCAACCCAAACGGTATCCTCAGATGTCGTTGCGGGGCCAAGTCGATGGAATTTACCCAACTGGGGATGCTGCCACAGCGTGACATTGCCTTCTTGTAATAGTCCGCTGCCAAATCCCGGCAGCGCAGATATCTGCGTGACGCGCTTCCACCAGGGGTTGGAGGGATAGATCTCTGTTACCAACTTTTCTGGCGGAGGCACCGGCAATATTGCGCTTGCATCCGGTAGTGTTTCACTCAGAACCACAAACTGCAGACGCCGCTCAGCGATCACACCTCGGCGATTGCGAAACGGGATTGAAGGAGCAAAACCGCTGCGCGGGTTGGTTACCCTCAGGACAAGATCGTAGACTCCCTCCTCGTCCGGCACGTCGAAGTTTAGAGGGATTGCGGCAATCGGTTGCGCATTGGGCGGTATCTCCAGAGCCTGCTGCTGACTCGAGAGTACCTCATCAGATCTCGCACGAACAATTTTAGATCGCAATTGAGTCTCGCTGCCCCCAGTTGCACCCAACAGGTGG
>JAUWIQ010000374.1 GCA_030605285.1 Planctomycetota bacterium | reverse complement strand
GTACACTGACTGGGAAACTTTTTGTTGGTCCTCCATCATTTGGAACCACTTAGGGAAATTGGGCGTTCCATCCTTCCGGGTCACACCCGCAACCTGAGCGGCGCGTCCGATCTCCGCTTCCAAATCCGCTTCAGTTACCGTCAACTGATTTCGACCCAGTTCAATTTCAATAAGCTTGCGATTGATGAGTGCACTGAGAACCTCATTCCCATGTCGCGCAATACAGGCTTCTGACAATTCTTTCGTGCTAATCGGGTGCCCATTAATCGAGGCAGCAACACCCGGCATGCTTTTGCGCAGCTGCTCATCATTAAATATATTTTTAACCTGGGCCTTTTCCTGGAGCTTCGCGAAAAGATCATTTCCTGCTTTACGCAATTTTCGATCACGAATCGACTCGGCAATGGCCTCCTTCATTTGGTTTAAATTTTCTTCCGAAGGAACTTGCGGTTCAATCTGGGACACACACTGCAGAATCACATACTGGTCCCCTACCTGAATCACAGGGGAGACCTCCTCTGGCTGCAGGGCAAATGCGGCCTCCTCAAGCTGCGGGTCACTCAGGTGACGACGAATCGGCTGGATTAAGCCCCCAGAACTTGCGCTATTCACATCGACTGAGTGCTTCACTGCGAGTGCCGAGAAACTCTCAGGGCTGGCAACCGCCGCGACCTCGACCTGGGCCGCCACCTGGGGATCTTCAAGAACGATCATCCTCGCTTGAACCTGGGGACCAAATCGCGATTCAATTTCCTTTTCGACTTCTTGTGGGCTGACACTCAGTTGCTTCCGTGCTAAATGCCGCAAGGCAATGGTGGGCCAGACGATTTCATTTCGGTAATGCTCTGGAGAAACATCGCGTTCCTTGCGGAGCATGCTCAACCATTGATTTACGGGCAAACCAAATCTTTTCGCAATTTGGCTGATTTCCGCATCGATTTCTTGCTCGCTAATTACGATGTCGTGCTGACGACACTCCATCGCAATCAGATGTCGATTCATCACGGTCTCTAAAACACCTTGGCCGTGCTGGGTCAGGCACTGCCATGCAAGTTGATGGCGGAATATCTGCTGGCCATTGACGTCTGCCACAACCTGCGCTGCAGCCGGTTGCTGCGGATCGGTTGCGACCAACTTATTTTTCGGTACGGCCCGGGTTTCGGCAACGGCCCTTTGAGTTCCGCTGCTGAATCGTACGGCAAGACAAACCATGAGGGTGAAGAGTCCACCACCGATCAGCAGGAGTGGTCGGATCCAGCGCAAAGCGGGGCGTTTTTCACGAAGATGGATACTAGGGGGCATGACGGCCGCTCCATAAACCGTTTTGTCTGAAGAGATTGCATAAGCAGAGCCGCTGCGAGGGCGGGTGGCGGAATATAGAATGGCCCCCCAGCAGCGTCAAGGGAAACTTGACAGGCCCAAACACCTGGGCCTTCATCTAGCCGCCAACGGCCTCGGCAAGCTATGCTGGCGGTGCCACATCCTGAGGGCCCTGGTGTCCGCATCTTGAGCTTTTTCCCCAGCGGCGGCGCTGCAACGACTGGCAACTCCGTGTCCTTTGGCGATTTTTTATGCAGGCGCTGCCCCGAAAACCCCTCCCAGCGCGACCAGGATTTCTCGTGATGCTCGGCCCCGGCATCATCTGGATGGCCTTGGCACAGGGCAGTGGCGAACTGATTTGGTGGCCCTTTATTGTCGCCAAATACGGACTGGCTTTCCTATTTTTACTCGTTCCCGCCTGTGTGCTGCAATTTCCTCTCACATTTGAAATTGGGCGCTATACCGTCCTCACGGGTGAAGGAATCTTTCGTGGATTCTTTCGGCTCAACAAATGGTACGGCGGCGCACTGTGGCTGCTTTTTACTGTTTCATTTCTATGGTTCGGCGCATTCGCGACCGCCGGAGGGACCGCAATCGCACGACTGACCGATTTCCCTCACCATTGGCAACCCAGAGGCCAGACGATGTTTTGGGCTCAGGCTTCAATCGTTTTGTTCACCGTAGCACTCTTATATGCCAAAATTGCCTACCGTTTGATTGAGTGGGTGATGAAGATTGTGGCCTGCATTTCCATTCTGGGCATGGCAGTCGCATGTAGCCATCCTCGCATCATCGCGCACTTGTCTGAGTTTTTAAAAGGTCTCGTTTGGCCCGACTTCCGTGAGATGCAAAAGTTCCAAGTGGCGGATGCGGAACAGCTTTTGACAGCCATCACGTTTGCGGGGCTTGGCGGTTTTTGGACACTCTTTTATTCCTATTGGATCAAGGAGAAAGGGGCGGGGATGGCCAGCTATATGACGCCTATGACCGGCTTCCGCGGTCACCGCGTGGCCCCTCAGGCTAGCCAGGGAGCACTCCCAACAAGCGATCGAGAGTCGACGTTGCGGCTCAAGAGCTGGTATCGTTATCTGGCACTGGAAACCTGGATTGGAATCCTTGGCAACCTGGCAACCACCCTGATGACCTGTTTGCTCGCGTTGGTACTGCTACATCCCGAAGGGAAGTTACCGGAACATTTTGAGATCGCCGTGGTCCAGAGTCAGTTTTTCGCCATCAGTTGGGGTAATGCCGGACGCTTGTTGTTCCTGTTTATCGCCGGGGCTTTTTTGGCCGATACCTGGCTGGCAACGGTCGACTGCGTCAGCCGGATTCACCTGGATGCCCTGCAGTCGATCTGGCCAAATTTTTCGAAACGTAATCAGCGGTCCTGGTACTACGGAATCGTACTCAGTTTGGCCGCAATTACTTCGCTCACCATGTACCTGGAAGCCCCGGGACCGCTGATTCTCTTATCCGCTGTGATCGGTGTCTTCGGTACCGTTTTTTACTCCCTTGGATTAATCCTGCTGAACCATGTCGTGCTGCGCAAACAGTTGCCCGCTGCCCAAAAAAGTTCGCGTTGGAGCATGGCCTTATTGATCTTTGTTGCGTTATGCTATCTGGCACTGGCCAGCGGTTATCTGCTGGTGAAATTTGGCCTGCCTTAGCAATTGATTGCCCTCATGCGTGTATTCTCTCGAGACGACTTGCGGCTACCACTTCTGATCACCGGCGTGGCCGGCGTAGCGGGCTATAATGCGCTACGATACTTTCGCAAGCGTTTTCCAGGACAGGTTATCGGGATCCGCCAGGAAAAAAACTGGCCGCTGCAGGCCCCGGATATCGAACCCTGCAATGCAGAAAACAGGGCCAAGCTGCAACAGCTCTTTGATCGGTACCGTTTTGGGTCAGTCCTCAACTGCGCGGGCAACTGCGCACTGAAATCCTGTGAGTTGGATC
>JAUWIQ010000048.1 GCA_030605285.1 Planctomycetota bacterium | reverse complement strand
GGCCCTCTCGGTCCCTCACCCGTGCTGCCGGTGGGGCCCGCGCCGCCGGGCCCCCCCCCGATTGCGGTCCCCGAGCCCTGGACCGCGCCCATTTTTGTGATCGGCCTTTTGGGCCTGGGATTGGTTCGTTGGCGGAGGCGTCCGGCGTAGCGAACTGCAAATGCAGTCGGATACGTTGTCTCACCGGTGCAGATTTTTTCGGCTCAGACCTCGGGCATTGGGTCGTCTTCGTATTGCCTGACGATTAGCCTTTTGGTCTCTGCAACCAGACCGGAAGATCGCCCGCAGCGGGCAAGTGGATGCTTTGCACTTTGAGGATCGCTTCGTGTGCGAGGATCTCGCGGACGGTTTCCTCGCTGGGGCTTGTATCCAGATTGAGGATGCCGATTGCCGCTCCGCCGGGTGCCGCGCGGCCCACCGCCATCTGGGCGATATTCACGCCATGGTGACCGCAGATGCTGCCCACCGCCCCGATGATGCCGGGGATATCCTGGTGCTGAAAAATAAGCAGGTTACGATCTAAAAATGCCTCCAGTTGATTTTCACCAAGTTGGACCAGCCGCGGCATGTTCTCGCCGAACAGAGTTCCGGCCACCACGCAGCTGCCGTCCCGGGTACTCAGTTTGGCGCGGATCAGCGATGCAAATGCCCCACGACCGGGCCGTTTGTCCTCGATGAGTTCAATGCCACGTTCGCGAAGCAATAATTCGGCATTGACGATGTTGGGTTCTGTATCCAGTACGCCCGTCAGCAGGCCACAGGCAAAGCTGCTGCCGAGCAATGCGGTTTCGCGTTCCGCGATATCTCCTTGATACTGCAGGCGACACGATTCGGCCACCGACTGTTCAAGCTGTCCGATCAACCTCCCCAATCGGTAGGCAAGATCGAGATACCCGTGCATGCTTTGGAGTGTCTGAGCATCGATCGACGACATATTCACGGCGTGGTGGATGTTACCCGTGGTGAGATAGTCGATCAAAAGGTTGACGCCTTCCATGGCGACCTGCGCTTGGGCCTCTTCCGTACTCGCCCCCAAATGCGGAGTGCAGAGGACACCCGGCATTCCAAAGAGTGGGCTGTCGGTACAAGGCTCGCTCTCGTAGACATCCAGCGCCACGCCTGCCAAACGCCCGCTTTCCATTCCTTCGACCAGAGCGGCCTCGTCATAGATTCCGCCCCGTGCACAGTTCACAAGCCGTGCCCCCGGCTTGATCCTCTCCAGTTGTGCTTTGCCGATCAAACCGCGGGTTTGTTCCGTCAGCGGCGTATGGACCGTGAGATAATCGATTTCGGGGAGCAGGGAGTCGACATCGTCGAACATTTGGACTCCCATTTCCGCTGCCCGAGTTGGTGAAAAAAACGGATCGCAACCGAGGATGCGCATTTCTAGGGCCTGGGCCCGCTGGGCGACTGACTGACCGATGCGGCCCATTCCGACAATGCCCAGCGTTTTGCCCGCGACCTGGGTGCCCATGAATTTCTTGCGGTCCCAACGTCTCTCTACCAGCGACTGATTGGCTGGCGCGATGTTTCGGGAGAGGGCAAGCATCAGGGTGATGGTATGCTCCGCCGTGCTGAGAGTGTTGCCGGTCGGGGTGTTCATCACCACGATACCCAGTCGGGTTGCCGCCAGCTTGTCGATATTGTCGGTTCCCACCCCCGCGCGGACGATCGCTCGCAAACGCGTATTGCCCTTAAGCGACTCGGCAGTGATTTTTACTCCGCTGCGGCACAACGCGGCATCGTATTCGCCCAACACCTGCCGCAACGCATCGCCCTCAAGTCCGGTCCGCACATCAAAGCCGATCCGCGAATCATTCTTGAGCAGCTCAATTCCCTCTGCAGAGAGATTATCGAGAACCACGATTCGGGGCATGTCCGTTTTCCATCCTGTCCCTAAAGGAATGAACTGGGCTAGTTATGTGCGGTACGAAATTCGTCCATGAACTCCGCCAGTCTTTCTACGCCCTCCCGCGGCATGGCGTTATAGATTGATGCCCGAATACCACCCACGCTCCGATGGCCTTTCAAATTGCAAAGATCACGCTGTTTGGCTCCCTCGATAAATTGAGCCTGCAGGTCATCGTTCGGGAGACAGAAGGTGACATTCATCAGGCTGCGACAATCGGACTTGGCGTGGGGATCGTAAAAACCACCCGAGGTATCAATTGCTGTGTAGAGCAGGTCCGCCTTTTCGCGATTTTTCTGGTACATTTTTTCCAGTCCGCCTACGGTCTCAATCAACCAGTCCGTCACCAGTTTGACGATATAGATCCCGAAGGTGGGGGCCGTGTTATAACAGGATTTGTCTTGGACGTGATTATGGTAACTGAGCATGCTGGACATTTTTTCGTCCGGCACTTGCACGAGATCCTCGCGGATAATGACCACCGTTACGCCGGCCGGTCCAGCATTCTTCTGGGCGCAGGCATAGATCAGTCCGTAACGGGGAATGTCGAGCGGGCGGTAGAGGAAGTCGCTCGATGCGTCGCAGACCAGCGGAACGTTTCCAGTCACCGGCTCTTTTTGAAATTGGACACCCTGGATCGTTTCGTTGGACGTGAAATAAGCGTAGGCAGCCTCGGCGTCGAGATCGAGCTCATCATCCGTTGGCAGGCTGTTGTATTTTGATGATTTTCCATCCCAAGCGAGCCGCACCGATCCTTCGCGGCGGGCTTCCTCAAATGCTTTTTCTCCCCAGGTTCCGGTTGTGATGTAATCGGCCGACTTGCCGCCAAGCAAGTTCATAGGGACCATCGAGAATTGCAGCCGGGAACCGCCTTGTAGGAAAACGACCCGGTAGTTGTCGGTCAAACCGAGCAACTGCCGGAGGTTGGCTTCGGCCGCGTTGAGGATTTCGGTAAACGCCGCGCCACGGTGGCTGATCTCGAGGAGGGAGGAGCCGACGCCGGGCAGGGCCAAAAGCTCTTCCTGGGCGCGCTGGAGTACCTCGACCGGAAGGACTGCCGGACCGGGTGAAAAGTTGAATATACGTTGGATCATTGCCAAGGCCCTGTGAGGTTCTAGTAAGATCAGCCAGAGGCGACCAGCGTCGCCGATTGTAAGTGGTCGTGCGACTACTGGAAAGGGTCGAGTCGATTGGGTAACCGCCCTTGGAGGAGATGAATCGGGAGCTTGTAAAAAGAAAACAGGATACCGGGAGTCGATCTGCGAGCGGGAGCCGTTTTGTGCCCCACCGTTGGTTGCCACCTTCTCTGGGATAGGACATCCACGCCTGCATGGTATACTTGCAGTGGGATTTGGCCCTGACAGAGGATCGCCATTTCCAATTCACCGATTCCTCGATTTCCGCAGGCTGTGGCAGCGTACGACCGGGGACACCAGGGGGTCATTGCTTGATGAAATCACTCGGCAAATTACTGCAGATCGCAGGGCTCGTGCTGTTGCCCCTGGCGATGCTGATGGAAATCTCAGATCTGCTCGGTCGCCGGGGTGTGGCGGAGATGCTGTTGATGCTCATCGCGGGTGCGGCGGCCTTTGGGCTGGGAAGATTGATTGAGGGCTATGCCCGCTGATTTCCACGTTGCCCCGATGTCTTTTCTCTGCATCACTGCCCGTTTATACTAGTCGTTGTGAGGCCTAACTTAAAATGCCGCAACTTTTTAGGTCTATTTGGAGCCGACCCCAAGACCGCGTGCGGTATGGTCGCCGGAACAATTTGGCTCGCTGGCCACAAACTCCTAGGGGTGGGAAAACCGCTGTGGCAATCACAACTGTAAACAGACGACGCGCTGTTTTGAGCTTCAACGGCGTAATCTCGGCCACCCTCTCGATCTTGATATTAGGCTCGATCTTGATCTTAGGGCAGATCACGTCGGCCGCAGCCCAGTTGAACCGATTTGGTGATCGTGGCACCCGATACAGCGCCGATCGATTCCAACTTTCCGCTGCCGAAATCAAGAGCCTCCCTAATGAGGCGGCCATAAATTTTGTTCGGGCTACCGCCTTCCTCAAGGAAGAGAACTGGGAAGAGGCGATTGAAATTATTCAGCAACTCTCCGAACAGTTTGGCGACCACCTGAGGGCGGTCGATCAAGACCGGTATCTGAGTGTGCGCCGCACCTGTCAGATGTTGATCGCAGAAATGCCACCAGAGGCTCTCAAGCTCTATCGCGGCCGCGTGGATGCCGCAGCGGAGGAGTGGTACGAAAAGGGGCTCGCTGGGCAGGAGACCCAGTTTTTGCAGCGGGTGGTTGACCATTTTTTCTGCAGTGCCCTCGGGGATGATGCGTTGCTCGCCCTTGGCGATAGAGCACTAGAGAAGGGGCGCTACGATCGCGCTCGCGGTTACTGGGAGCGGATTGATCCCAGTCTGCGGTCGGCCGACGGACTCAGCCTCTGGCATGCCCTTTATGGAGTTGATGTGGAGACGGCCACGAAGGCTGTATCCTCTCCAGCCGATTTGCAGAGGCCAGGGACCTGGCTGGTGTATCCCGACACCGATACGGATCTGGCAGCGGTCCGCGCCCGCCTCGTACTCGCTTCGATTCTTCAGGGGGACATTCCGCGGGCGAAGTGGGAGTTGGCACTCTTTCGCGGCTTGCATCCCAGAGAAGAGTGGCGTCTGGCCGGAAGCACGGGCGTCTATGTCGAACGTCTTGACGAGTTACTTCGCGAACAAGCGCTCTGGCCCTCGCGGCTGGCAGAGGGGGATTGGCCGACGTTTGCCGGTTCGCCCAGCCGTAATCGGGTGCTACCAACGGCATTCGATGTGCCCCCGGTTTGCCGCTGGAAGATTCGCTACGCGGATGTCATGCGAGAGACCGAGTTGCCGGCTGAAAAAGAACAGACGGCGGGCGTGGCTGCACAGGAAGCAGGCCTCTATTTCTACCCACTGGTTGTGGGTACATGGGCGCTGTTGAACAACAGTGAGCAGATCTTTGCCTTCGCAGCGGATACGGGGGAGCCTGCTTTTGAGGGCAGCCGCGGGGGACAAATCTATCCCGAAGGCGACCTGTCGCTGACGGGGAATGACCGCGCTGCCCACAGTACGCTCAACCGACCGCAGCATTCGATGACGGTCTATCAGGGCCGTCTTTTTGCCAGGATCGGAACCCAAGTGACAAGTCGGCCGCCCGGATTTACCTCAGGTTATGCAGGCAATCGTTTGATTTGTGTGGATTTGAGTCGGGAAGGCGCCCTGCAGTGGAAATATCCCAGCAATCGGGACGAAGTCTTGTTTGATCGAGAACGGTGGGCATTCGAGGGACCACCCCTTTCAGATGGTGACGGTGTCTACGTCGTCATGCGGCAGGGATCTGCGCGGGCTGCGTGTTACGTTGCCTGCCTCGATTATCAGACCGGAGCGCTCCGCTGGCGACGCAAGGTTTGTGATGCCGACACACCGGTCGCGGGCCGCGAAATCGAGACAACCCACAATTTGCTGACACTCTCGGAGGGGATTTTATATTTAAATACGAACCTTGGGGCCATCGTCTCGCTGCGGGTTACCGATGGCAACGTGCGTTGGGTCTATCAGTATCCCCGGGTTGCCTCCGGCAACTTGCGTCAGCCCCCGGTACACTTTCACCGCGGTTTGAATCCATGCGTCTATTATCGCGGGATGATTATGGCTGCCCCCCGGGACAGTCGTTTTCTTTTTGCCCTTGATGCCAGTACCGGTCGGCTCGTGTGGCGGACTGCCCCCATGACGGCGCACCCGATGCATCTGCTGGGAGTCAGCAGCGGGATGCTGCTGGCCACCGGCAAGAGCATTTGGTGGTTCAACGCGGTCACCGGTCGCGCCGAGTACGCCTGGCCGGAACCGGGAAATCGAAATACCCCACGCGGTTATGGCCGTGGCGTGCTTGCGGGGGGGATGGTGTATTGGCCCACGCGTGAAAAAATCTATGTGTTTGACCAGCGTGTGATCGAAGAAGATGGACGGCGGGTTGCCAAGCAGCGGGCAACCCTTGATTTGCTGAGGCCGGATGTGCCTGCAGAGCAGCGAGTCCGTGGGGGCAATCTGGTTGTTGGCGACAACATTCTTCTTATTGCCGGACATGCGCAGTTGCAGGCGTTGCCCTTGAGAGATCCTTAAACATTCGAATAGAAAATTCAGATAGGGAAGGCAGAGATGCTCGAAGACCAAGACCTCGAAGCGGTTCGGCAGTTGAACGAAGCGTACGACAAGATCACGACCGAATTGAATAAAGTGATCGTCGGCCAGAAGCAGGTGAACGAGGAACTGCTGGTGGCCCTGTTCGCCCGTGGACATTGTCTGTTGGTAGGCGTTCCTGGTCTGGCCAAGACGCTCTTGATTCACACCTTGGCGGACGCGCTTTCGCTCCAGTTCAGCCGGATCCAGTTCACTCCAGACTTGATGCCTTCGGATATCACCGGAACCGAAGTGATTCAAGAGGACAAAACATCGGGAACGCGAGAATTCAGGTTCCTTAAGGGCCCAGTTTTTGCGAATATCATCTTGGCCGATGAAATCAATCGTACACCCCCAAAGACCCAGGCGGCGCTGCTCGAAGCGATGCAGGAGCATCAGGTCACGATCGGAGGTGAGCGGCGAATACTAGAGGAACCTTTCTTCGTGCTGGCCACACAGAATCCGATTGAACAGGAGGGTACCTATCCGTTGCCGGAGGCGCAGCTGGATCGATTCATGTTCAATATTCTCGTCGATTATCCTGATGAGGAGGAAGAATTAGAAATCGTCCGTCGCACGACCGCAGACGCGGTGGTGGAAGTTTCTCCCACTCTCGATGCCCGAGAAATTGAATTGCTGTCGCAAACCGTCCGTCGCGTTCCGATTGCCGACCACGTGGCCCGTTATGCCTTGCAGCTTGTCCGTTCCACGCGACGCGGAAAGGGGGAAGTCCCTTCGTTTGTTGCCGAGTATGTCAGTTGGGGAGCCGGTCCCCGAGCGACTCAGTATCTGGTCCTCGGCAGCAAGGCAAGGGCGATTCTGCAAGGCCGCTATTATGTCGACACGGAAGATATTCGAGCCGTGGCGCCCGCAGTTCTGCGGCATCGAATTATGACAAACTTCAATGCTGAGGCAGAGGGTATTAAACCGGATGATATCATCCGGAAACTGATTGAAACCATTCCCGTAAACGAAAGCGGTGCCGCCGACCGTGGAAGCGAACCAGAAATATTTAGATCCGCAGACGCTCGCTAAGCTCGAGGGGCTCGAACTTCGTGCCCGTCGAATTGTAGAGGGCTATGTTGCCGGACTCCACCGCAGCCCCTATCAGGGATTTTCCATCGAATTTTCGGAACACCGCGAATACGCCCCCGGCGACGATTTGCGTTATGTCGACTGGAAAGTTTTCGGGCGGACGGACAAGGTTTACCTCAAGCAGTTTGAGGAAGAGACCAATCTTGTTACCTACCTGCTCCTCGATACCAGTGAGAGTATGCATTATCAGGGGGAGCGCAGTCCGCTCGCAAAGTTGGAATATGCGAAATGCATTGCCGCCTCGCTCAGTTATCTGGTTCTTCCCCAGCATGACAGTGTGAGCTTGTCGACATTCGACTCTCAAGTCCGTTCCCTGGTCGGTGCCAGCGGGCAGCTATCCCACATCAAACAGTTAATCCATGTGATGGAACAAGCGCAGGCAGCAAAGAAAACCTCCATCGGGCCGATTTTTCATGATCTGGCTGAAAGGTTTCATAAACGGGGGATCGTCGTCGTCCTCAGCGATCTGTTCGATGATGTTGCTGCGATCATGACTGGAATCAAACATTTTCGTCACCGTCGACACGAAATGATCGTATTTCACATCATCGATCCTGACGAACAGGACTTTCCATTTTCGCAAACGACCAAGTTTCAGGGGCTTGAGCAACTTCCCGAGGTGGTGACCGATCCGAGGCAGTTACGAAAAGCCTACCTGAGAGAATTTAAAAATTTTATGCGATCGATTTCCGAGGGATGTCGCTCCCACCGCGTCGACTACGTTCCGATTACAACCGATCAGCCTCTGGATGTTGCGCTTTCCAGCTATCTGGCCGGTCGAGCGGTCCACACGATTTAAGTTCCAGTGAGTTTTCCCATGGCGTCCACTCGGTTTTGACGATCGGGTGGCAAACCTGCTTATGTCTGCCTGGCTCACAAGTCTATTTGCCAATCCCTGGATGCTTTTGTGGTTACCGACCATTGCAGCACCCCTGGTGATCCACTTGTGGAATCGCCGTAAATACCGTGAAATCCACTGGGCGGCGATGGAATATCTGCTCGCCGCAATCATGAAGAATTCGCGACGGATGCGGATTGAGCAATTGCTTTTATTGCTGGTCCGTACGCTCTTGCTGCTGTTGGTCGTGTTGGCCCTGGCCGAACCTCTCGTGCGCAGTGTCGCCCCGCCGCTGATGCTTGAAAGCCGTACGCATCACATCCTCGTGATCGATGGGTCCTATTCGATGGGATACCAGCAGGCCGAGAAGCAGGCTTTCGATATGGCTCGGGAGCGTGCCAAGGAGATCGTTCGCCAAGGAGAGCCGGGGGACGGGTATTCTTTGATCTTGATGGCGGACCGAGCTGTACAGGTTGTCGGCCAGGCGACCGTGAATCAGAAGGAATTTCTGGAGGAGCTCGAAAGGCTCGAGCTCCGTGAAGGGGGTGCGGATCTGGATGCGGCCCTGCGAGCGATTGAGGAGGTGATCGAGAAATCGCAGCCAGCCGAGGGCCGCTGGCGACGACATGAGGTTTTGATTCTCAGTGATTTAGCGAGCAATACATGGTCCAGCGAAGGCAGAAGCCCTGCGGTCCTGCGAGAACGCAGCGATCGCCTAGCCAGCTTGGGCCAGGATGGAGTTGTGGAAGTGTTTCCTGTCGGTGGCCACCACGATGCCAATTTAGCAGTCACTTCCGTTGAGCTCGCGGAGTCCTTTGCCACAACGGCCGGACCGGTCACGATCACTGCCACACTTCATAATTTTTCCAAGCAGATGATCCAGCAACAACCGGTAGAATTGTGGGTGGATGGTCGTCGCATCAACCAAATTCTGGTTGATATTCCGGCGGGTGATGCGTTGCCCGTATCCTTCCAGCATCGATTTCATTTGCCCAGCGATCATATCGTCAGCATTCGTGCCGAGGGCGATTTACTGGCGATCGATAACCGTCGCCTGCTGGCATTGCCAGTCAAGGAACAGCTCGATGCGCTGCTGGTGAGCGGCAAGCGCGGATCAATTCTTCCACTGGAAGCGGCTTTGGATGGAGGCGATTTGAGCCCCGGGCTTTCCTCAGTAATACGTCCCGAGGTCGTTTCAGAAAGCAAACTCCTGGAACGCGATCTGGAAAAATACGACTGCATTTTTCTCTGCAATGTCGGACAGTTGACCGCGCAGGAGTCACAGCGTTTGCGAGCTTACCTGGGGGCCGGTGGTGGTCTGATT
>JAUWIQ010000325.1 GCA_030605285.1 Planctomycetota bacterium | reverse complement strand
TAACCAATGCCACCAAACTCGCCAAAAGTAGCGGGGAGATGCACGTCGTAGTCATAGAAATGGAGGTGGCGTTCGTAGCAATGCTCATCAAAATAGTCCGCGTTGTAGCGTCTGCGCCCGTGGTCGTTGGGCCAGACGTGGCTGGTCGCGTTGATCAGCCGCGAAGAGTCGAGATTTCTCGCTCGGATCGTCATCTCGCGGGGGTCAAACTGTCCCCAGGTTTCATTAAAAATCACCCAGCTAATGATGCTGGGATGGGTGTAATACTGCTGAATCATTGCGCGCAGGTCATCCCGCGCAAACTGTTTGTCTTCTTCGGTTTTTACCACTCTTTCATTAAAATACATCTGGCAGGGGAGATCCTGCCAGACAAGCATCCCGAGTACATCGCACCAGTAATACCACCGGCTCGATTCGATCTTCACATGCTTGCGCAGCACGTTGAAGCCGAGCTCTTTGGCCGTTTCGATTTCCCACTTCAAGCACTTGTCTGAGGGTTGGGTGTAAAAGCTATCAGGCCAGGTGCCTTGGTCGAGCAGGCCCGCCTGGTAATAGACCTTATTGTTCAAGAAAATCCGTGGCACCCCATCCACCTCACCGGTCGAGATTTTCCGCATGCCAAAGTAGCTTTCAATGCGGTCGATCACGACCTCGCCACGCTTCAGCTCCAGCGTAAGATCATAGAGGAATGGGTTTTCCGGACTCCACAGTTTCGGATCTTGGAGTTCGAGCGACAAACTCTCGCCACAACGCCCCGTGACACGGGCAACGTTCTTGCCCTCTTCATGAGCCGTGGCGACCAGTGTGAGGTCATCACCCAAACGACCGCAGTCCACCTCAAGCTGCAACTGCCCGGCATCGATATCGGGGGTCTCTCGAAAAGAGCGGATGGAATCCTCCGGAACGGGCTCCAGCCAGACGGTTTGCCAAATACCCGAGACATGGTCCGGTTTTCCGCGCGGAATTCTTGGGTCGGTGTCGTCGAAGTGGATGAGAATCTCATGGGCCTTGCCCGCCTCAAGCTCGGGCAATTCGAAGGTGAATCTTTTGAAGGAGCCCGTGTTTTTCCCAAGTTCCTGGGAATTGAAGTAAACCGTCGCCGCGCCTCCAACCGCTTCAAAATGCAGAAGCACCTTTTTCCCTTGCCAAGCAGAGGGGATCTCCACGGTTTTGCGATACCATCCCCGCTGCCATTCTTTTTCAAGACAACTGGTGACAGCTTGGGTGGCGGAGGGGACGAGGGCTTTTTCAGGAAAGGTTTTGGGCAGTTCCGGGGGCACGGCTCCCTCGCCCAAAAAGTCCCATTCGCCATTGAGATTCAGCCAATCGTCACGCACCATTTGGGGGCGCGGGTATTCGGGAAGGGGGGTGCTTAGCGAGAGTTCTTCGACCCATCTGGATTTAAGTTTCGGTGTGCGCTTCCAACGCAAACTGTGTTTTGTCTGATTCTCTAGGGACGCACTGCCCGACTGGCCGGACCGCCTCTTTCCGTCTGCTTCGTCACCCTGCGCTGCGGCACAGACGGCAACTGTTACCAACAGAAACAATACTGACGATTTTGTTACAAAGCTCACAGTAGTTAACCTTTCATCGTAGATGCGGCGACCGGGGCCCAATCATACTCTATCTCGAAATTCCCGGGACTTGATTCGTTTCGCTGGCGAGTGGGTCGTTCGCGACCGAGCGGAGCAGGCAGAGATCGCAAGCAAAGCGTTTGAAGTCCTACCTCAACGGTGCAAGTCGTGTCCCAACCATAAGAAAGCCCTTCGACGTGCTCGCCAAAGGGCTTTGGGTCTCGTCAAGTCGGGCTGAAAGGATTTGAACCTTCGACCTCTGCGTCCCGAACGCAGCGCTCTAGCCAAGCTGAGCTACAGCCCGATTTTTTGCAGGGAGAGGAGTTATTCTAGACCGGCCGAAACGGCGGTCAACGGGCAGTCCTGCTCCGCTCTGCGCTATTCTCCGGCGGGAGGGGTTCTCGTCGCTCACAACGCCCACACTGCCCGCTGCGTCGGTCTCCAATTGTGGCAGACCAAACTCTGTCTCTCCTTCATCTAACTGGGCTTCGTCCAATTCCACGCCGTCCACCTGACGTCGCAGGAGCAGGTACATGGCGGTTGCTCCGCTCCATAAAAAGCTTATCGCAAAAGCGGTCGTCAGCGTCCGCAACACCCCCTGCCAAAACTGAATCAAGGCATAGCCCCAGCCCGCGAACCCGCTATCGAGCAAGCGGTCGTTGTGCTGATTGAGATGAATTAAACGATCTGAGGGAAGGCCCCAGGAGAATGCCCAATGCGTACAGTAGACCACCAGATCGACAATGCCGTGGATCAAAATCCAACCCAGCACACCGACAACTGTCGCCAGGATAATATAAAACAAATAGTGAAAAGGACGCTGAAACACATAGGCGTACGCGCGGCTGATCGCGTCAAAGGCATCGGTGCCCTCGGTACTGATCGTCGACCACATCAGGGGCCAGCCAAACATCAATCCCAAGAGGAAAATAGTCATTAACAGGCCGACCAAGATCACCAGCGGCCAAAGGATACCCGCGACGAACAGCCCAACATCTAACCTTGCAAAAAATCCGAGCAGTGCAATCGGTACGCCCAGGGCAAAGATCCCCAAAATCGGTAGGAGGGGGGCCGCCATATAGGAACACCAATGACTGCGGGCAAACTTCCCCGCAGCCTTATAGGAAATGAGCTCGTCGTGCGTGAGCTTCACCACAGCAATCCGCGTGATCATACCGCCAAAATAACCCCAGATTAAAAGTGCCCAACCACAGCAGACCAGCGCGTAGGCAAAACTCCGATAGGTAAGACCCTGGCGAAATAAAACCTGAAATGGCAAGGTGAGTTCCGCTGCGGTCATGGTCGCGGTGGCGACCACCGACCCGATCACCGGGATCCTGGAAAGCCCCCGTAGCGGTCCGTTGCTACCAAAACTACGGTAACCAGTCTCCCAAGGCCAGGGCGGGATGAGCCCTTCATGCTGGGCACCCAGATCGCTGAGTTCCGGGGCCAGCACCTTGATATCCGGTCCTGCAGCCGTATACGCGAGCAGATCCCAACCAATTCGCCAACCGGCAACCATGCCTACTAAGCCGATCGCTGCCAGAACAAGTACGCGGAATCCGATGGCGGGGCGTACCGCTTTGAAAAGGATCAACCAGGGCAGGCAGTCCTGCCAGTCACGCCGTCGGGTGTCTTCTGGTTTTTCAGACATCTTTGTGGAACCCCTATTGGTTTAAAAATATTGGATCAAAGCGCCTGAAGCACGCCTCCTGAAAACCACCATCCGGTTTATCTTGTGGCGATGCAATTATGACCGGCAGCGTCGGGGGTTGCAACAAGAGATTGAAGCCGAATACCGCAAGGGTTTTAGGCCTGATCGCCATCCTCCGGTATTTCCATTTCTCGATCGATCGGCAGGCTGTATTTCTCATCGAACCAGCGACCTAAATCGATTTGTCGGCACCGATCACTGCAGAAGGGCGCCGCCAAAGAAATATCCATATCGAATGAACCACTGCAGATTGGACAGATGATCGTAGCCATAAGAAAAC
>JAUWIQ010000138.1 GCA_030605285.1 Planctomycetota bacterium | reverse complement strand
GGGGCCTCCGCACCTGTCCGCATGCTTTATGATCACTTTGGTATTACGGTGGACCGGATCGTCACGGAAGCTAAAGCAATCTTGGCGAATGAGAGCTGATCTTAAGCTGTGTCGATGCATAAGACCTCCTCAAAATGTTGTGCGATTTTTCTCGTTACAGATCGCTTGTCGCTAGGGATGCTTGGTGCCTATGGAAATACATGGGTCGATACACCCTGCTTCGACGCGCTGGCATTTGAATCTTGCGTGTTTGATCAAGCTTTTCTTGCCACACCGACGCTCCGTGGATTTTATGACTCGGTATGGTTGGGCTGTGAGCTGGGGATTGTAGACTCCCAGCAGCAGTCCCTGCCGGAATTGCTGGCCGTGGCAGGTGTCGCAACACTCCTGATAACAGATGAACCGGCTATTACCAACCATTCAGCAGCCGAGGCTTTCGGCCAGATCATGCTGATTGAATCAGAAAGCAATTCCACGGCCGCTGAAGATGCGCGGGCCGATGCGATTTCTCCGGCAGACGGTGGGATTGAAAATACCTGCCTGGGCCGGTTTTTTGCCATCGTGTCGGAAAAGATAGCGGAACTCGAGGGGCCCACCGTGGTCTGGCTACACACACGCGGCATGGCGGCGGCCTGGGATGCACCCTACGCAATGCGTGAAGTGTATGCCGCCGAGCAGGATCCCGACCCACCCACTTGGCGGAAGGTGCCGTGCGACCGCGTCACGAAGCAGTCCGATCCGGATGTATTGCTGGGCGTAGTCCAAGCCTATGCAGGTCAGGTCGCGTTGTGGGATACCTGTCTGGGTGTGCTGACCGATGCAATTGATGCCAATGCGATTTTCAAAGATGCCTTATTTTCAGTCGTTTCCTGCCGGGGATTCCCTCTGGGAGAACATCGCTGCATTGGCGCTGGAGGAGAGGAAGATGACGACTTGTATGGAGAATTATTGCACGTCCCCCTGGTCTGCCGGATTCCTGGAAAAATGGCGGCAGTCCGTTCCCCTTCTCTTATCCAACCGGTCGATTTGTACGAGATCATTCGGCAGTGGTCAAAAGATACAATATTCGACGGAGCCAAGAGCCTGGAGTCCTCTCTGGGGACAGATTCTTGGTATAAACCTGATGGGAAACGAGTTCGGGAATTCGCTTTATCTCAGTCGAGTCAGGGAGCATGGGCGATACGAACACCGGCTTGGTTTCTGCGTAGCGTAGCGGACCCGAGCGCACACAAGGAGTTGTATGTGAAGCCGGATGATCGCTGGGAAGTGAACGATATTGCAGACTGTTGTCGTGAGGTTGTCGATCAGCTGGAGCAGATTTACGATGAGGCGATCCACAATAATCAAGTTGTCCCTCTGAATGAACTTCTTTTGGAGGGCATGAATTAAGTTGACTTCTCTGGAATCGCACTGGGTATAGGTACCCAGGATGCGGTGTCGTTCGGGAACTGTGTTGTTTAAAAACTGTGGTGGATATCAAATCGATCAGGTGGAACTATCATGGACATGTATTTTCGGAGTCTACAGAGAGAGTCACGCGGTGGAGTGCTGCTTACTTTAATACTATCGGTTCTTGCCGGATGTTCCGCGAGTGATACCAAGAATGAGTTGTATAAAGGGAAATACATGGGCGAAAAAATCACGAAGACCAATGCCGAATGGAAAAATCTTTTGACTCCGGAACAGTTTTACGTAACGCGTCAGAAGGGGACGGAACGAGCGGGTACTGGAGAGTATGCTTACAACAAAGACGATGGCATTTATCAGTGTGTTTGCTGTGGACTTCCTCTTTTTGCCTCAGAGCACAAGTTTGATTCAGGGACCGGCTGGCCCAGCTTTGATACCCCGATGGGTAACAATCATGTCGCTGAGGAGGAAGATCGAGGTCTGTTTAGGATCCGTACGGAGGGGCTCTGTGGTCGCTGCGATGCCCACCTAGGACATGTCTTTTCGGACGGCCCTCCGGAGACGACAGGGCTTCGATATTGTATCAACTCCGCAGCTTTAGCACTCGAGCCGAGCAATGAACTGGGCGAGGATAAGCAATAGCAGGGAAGCTGCGTGCTGATTAGCGGCCGGTTTTGCCCGTGTCCGCTTTGTTATGGCCCCGTTTCGGGGGACCGCCCTTCCCCTCGCAGCCTGCTAAACTACCCCGAATATGCCCTGGCATCTGAGGGCTGATTTTATCATGATGGGCTCAATCGGATCGCGTTAACGCAGCGCGAAGGACTGCAGGCCCATGCAGGCTTCTGGATGCTGGTAAATTCAGAGCCCATGGGAAAATCCAGTAGAAAGGAGGTGGTCTTTTGATAGAGAACATTCAATACCAGCGAGGTGGCTGCGGCTGATGGCAGCCGGCGGGCTGCCGCTGTAAGCAGCCACCATCTTGCAGGATCTCAGTGATTGATCCTGACGACAATCTGGGGTCCGGTATCTCCGTGAGGGGGCCGGACCCCAACTTTTGCGCTGGGCGTTCCTATTGAGCAGGACTTAGAGGAAGGCCTTGAGGATTTCGTCGGGAGCCGGTCCATACGCGGCGGGCTCCATCGAACAACTGGCACGGCCCTGAGAGAGGCTGCGAAGCTCGCCAGCAAAACCAAACAGATTTGCCAAGGGTGCCTCGGCATCAATCACGGCTTCACGCACTCGAGGATTGGTAGCATGGATCACTGCCCGCTTTTGTTGTAGGCTACTAATAATATCTCCTAGGTGTTCTTCCGGCGTGTTAATCTGCAATCTCATGATAGGTTCGAGCAGCGCAACACCCGCTTCCCGCAGTCCACGGTCAAAAGCGTCGTTGGCGGCAATTCGAAATGCAACCTCACTCGAATCCGTTTCATGAAACTTGCCGCCTGTGATCGTTGCGTGAATTCGGGTCAGTGGGTAGCCATACATCCCACCGCCTTCGATGCGGGCTGATAGTTCTTCCATCGCAGGTTGCAGATATTCCGGTGGCAAACTATCTACTCCACGACTACGGATTCGACTGGTTCCAGAAGTCAATGGATCAATCCGCAGGTTGATCTCTGCAAAGGTTGTCGCTCCGCCCATCTGCCGGTGGCAGGTTCCCGTGACCTCGGAACTTTGTCGTACAGTCTCGCGATAACTGACTCGCGGATTATGGACTTTCACGTCAAGCTTGAAGTCTCGTAGCAAACGGTGCTTAATCACTTCAAGATGGAGTTCGCCCATCCCGCTGATAAGTGTTTGCCCGGTTTCTTCATTTTCCGCTGCAAGAAACGTGGGATCCTGACGCTTCATTAACTCGAGCGCATCCGACAATTTGTTGCGTTCTGTGGAAGTTTCCGGTTCAATGGCCATCGAGATGACGGTATCGGGAAAACCGATAGTTTCCAGCAGGATTGGATGTTGAGTATGGCAGATTGTGTCACCCGTTACGGAATGGCGTAGTCCGATGACGCCCACAATATCTCCAGCTTCAACCCGCTCCACCTGCTGGCCTTTTCCGCCGGGTTTGACTTGCCAGAGTTGCGACACATTTTCCTTCTTGTCCTTACCCGGGTTGTAAACGCGCGTTCCGGATTTGAGTTCACCGGAATACACACGGATGTAGGAAAGATCGCCAGTTTTTTCTGCCTCGATTTTAAACACCAGACCACAGAACGGCTCATCCACTTCAGCTTTGCGTTTTTCTTTGCGACCGACATTTTTTGGATTGATCCCAGTGATTGGTGGCAGGTCGTTTGGGCTTGGCAAAAAATCGGCCACTGCGTCCAAAACGGGTTGGACGCCAATCCGATCGAGTGCCGAGCCACATAAAACGGGTGTAATCAGTTGGTGTAAAGTCGCCTGCCGAATCACATTCACCAGTAATGTTTTCGGAACAACGGCCTCTTCCAAAGCCAATTCCATAAGTTCATTACTATAGTCGTACAACTGCTCGAGCATTTCGTTGCGTGCCTGGAAGGCAAGCTGTTGTAGATCGTCTGGGATATCTTCCGTAGCGATTTCGGCCCCTTCACTTTCCTCGGAAAAAACAAGGATCTTCATCTCGAGCAGATCAATAACACAGCGAAATGCATCCTTCATATGAGGTGGACCGGCACCAACGGGAATCTGGATCGGTACAGGATTGGCGTGCAGTCGTTGGCGAATGTCTTTTACGACTGCTTTAAAATCAGCACCCTCACGGTCCATCTTGTTAATAAATGCGATTCGTGGAACGGTATATTTATCGGCTTGGCGCCAGACAGTTTCACTTTGAGCTTCTACCCCTTCGCGGGCGCTGAAAACAACGACTCCGCCGTCGAGCACACGCAGGCTGCGTTCCACTTCGGCAGTGAAATCGACATGTCCCGGCGTATCAATCAGGTTGATAGTAACCTGCTTCCAATCGAAGGTGATACAGGCGGCATAAATTGTGATGCCGCGTTGTTGCTCCTCTTCGTCGAAGTCTGTTTTTGTTGTTCCCTTGTCGACGTCACCCATGCGGTGGGTGGCACCGGCGTAGTAGAGCATTCGTTCCGTGAGCGTGGTTTTCCCTGCATCGATATGGGCGATGATACCAATATTTCTCAGGTTCTCGAGTTTCGTTACCATATCATTCAAAGTCGCTGAGCATGAAATGTATCTAGCGCATAAAAACACCGCGTTGAGTATTTACAACGCGGCATCTATGGGCTTTGGTAATTACCAGGCGAAGTGTGCAAAGGCCTTATTGGCTTCTGCCATGCGATGTACATTTTCTCGCCGCGTCATTGCAACACCCTCGCGTTTGTAGGCGTTCACAATCTCATCTGCCAATTTCTGGTGGGTGGGACGCCCCTTTTTTTCACGAACAGCTATCAACAGCCAGCGAATCGCCAAGGATTGCTGACGGATTCGGCTAACCTGCATCGGCACCTGGTACGATGCGCCACCTACACGTTTGCTGCGAACCTCCATGTCTGGCTTTATGTTGCTGATTGCCTGATCGAAAATTTCAATTGGTTCTCCGTCCGTGATGCGCTCACCAACCAGATCGAGAGCATCGTAGAAAACACTCTGTGCAGTACTCTTTTTCCCATCCCACATCAACACATTAATGAACTTGCTAGCCAGCAAAGATCCAAACTTGGGATCCCCGACTAATTGCTTCCGACTGGCCGTGATACGTCCCATATTTCTACTTCCCAGTGATCACGGTCCTGCGACCTTGTTATTTCTTTGCGCCATAACGACTACGGGATTGATGCCGACCATCGACACCCAACGTATCAAGTGCTCCACGAACTACTTGGTAACGTACACCAGGCAGATCCCGAACTCGACCACCTCGCACCAACACAATGGAGTGCTCCTGGAGGTTGTGTCCCTCTCCAGGGATATAAACCGTGACTTCTTTGTTGTTGGAAAGTCGCACTCTTGCAATTTTCCGCAGTGCCGAATTCGGCTTCTTCGGCGTCATTGTTTTTACCTGCAGGCAGACTCCCCGCCTCTGGGGACAACGGTCGAGCACAGGCGCCTTGCTCTTCTTTTTCGCATCCTTGCGTTTACGTCTCACCAGTTGATTAATCGTGGGCATCGTATGTCTTATCCGGAATACGCCTGAAGCATGAAATCAGGTAATTTGGAACTCAATAGGCTACTCGATAGGCCGTGTTTGTCAAGGTGGTCGGTCCTGTTGGTCAGTAAACTACCATTGCTTTAACAGTCGGTCGCAATAACTACTCGCCCTCCGCTTGCGGGCCCTCTCCCAGCAGGGCGGACAGACCATCCTCGGGAGCCGCCATTTCTGGTTCTTCCGCACCAGAAACCGACTCACCGACCGTTGTCTCAGCGGCTGTTGCTTCCACAACGGTGGGCTCTTCCTCACCACCAATCGCCGCCAGGACATCGATGGCCCGATCCTGTTCCGCCTTGGCCCGATCCGGTGCCGCCTTGGCCTGCTCCTGTTCTGCAGTGGCCTGATCCTGTTCCGCAGTGGCCGCAGCAAGCAGCGGGAACGCCCGAGAGAG
>JAUWIQ010000337.1 GCA_030605285.1 Planctomycetota bacterium | reverse complement strand
GGATCTGGGAAGAACTGCTGGATGTGACCGGGGGAGGCGAAGAGGCCACTCGGACACGGGTGGTGTTGTAAATCCGCTCTGGTACGGGGGGCGATGAGGCCGCGCTGTTTGCCCGCAATCTTTACGAGATGTACAAGCACCACGCCGAGTCCAAGGGCTGGAAGATGCAGATTATGGATCACAGTTCGACCGAGTTGGGGGGCTTTAAAGAGATTTCGTTGGCGGTCGAAGGCGAGGGAGTCTATCGGGAACTGCAATATGAGAGTGGCGGCCATCGTGTGCAGCGGGGACCTGACACTGAGGCGAAGGGCCGTATCCACACCTCGGCAGCGACGGTTGCCGTGATGCCGGAACCGGAGGATGTCGAGATTGATTTGAAGCCTGATGATTATCGGATTGACAAATTTCACGCCAGCGGCCCGGGCGGTCAGCACGTGAATAAGACCGAATCGGCTATTCGGCTGACGCATTATGAATCGGGAGTTGTCGTGCAGTGCCAGGATGAGAAAAGCCAGCACAAGAATCTTGCCAAGGCCCTCCGTGTACTTAAGACGCGACTTTATGAGGCCCGCCGTCAGGAAGAAAATCAGCGGCGGGCCGATACGAGGCGGACACTGGTTGGCTCGGGGGACCGTTCCCAGCGGATACGGACTTATAATTTTCCCGAAAACCGCATCAGTGACCATCGCATCAATCTCACGCTTTACAAGCTCGACCATGTGATTGCGGGTGATCTGCAACCGCTGACCGATGCCTTGATTGAACACGACCGCCAGGCGCTGCGGGATTTAATGGGGACGATCGACTAATCCGACTGCGCGTTCTTCTTGCTGCAAACAGGAACACCGCCTTCCCAATGTCCGCCGATCAAGAAATCTGGACGATTGGTCGTTTATTGAATTGGACGACCGAGTATCTCTCGAACACCGGTTCGACGAGTCCCAGGCTCGATGCGGAGGTTCTGCTTGCCGAGGCCCGTTGCTGTGAACGTATCGATCTCTACACGGCATTTGATGAAACCGCAGACGAAAAAATGCGGACTGTGTTTCGTGATTTAGTGCGCCGCCGCGCTGCAGGTACGCCGGTCGCCTATTTGGTCGGGCAGCGAGAGTTTTATTCGATGGCCTTTGAAGTCACCCCCGCAGTACTCGTTCCCAGGCCGGAAACTGAGTTTTTGATTGTCGCCTTGCTTGACCAGGTAAAGCAGGAGCAAAGCAAGCGAACCCTGCGGATTGCCGACATCGGCACCGGCAGCGGCGTGTTGGCGGTCACGGCGGCGGTGCAACTTAACGACTGTCAGGTCACGGCGACGGACGTGAGTAGCGCAGCGCTCGACGTCGCCCGCCGCAACGCCTCGCGACATCGGGTGAGCGATCGAATCGATTGGCGAGAGGGGAATCTGTTTGCCGCGCTCGAGGCGGAAGTGGAATTTGATTATGTGCTCAGTAACCCCCCCTACGTAAGCGAAGAAGAATATCAGCAGCTGCCGTCGGATGTTCGGGATCACGAACCCCGCGGAGCGCTTGTGGCCGGTGAACGGGGCACCGAGGTGATCGAACAGCTCGTCTCCGGGGCGGTAGCCCACACGAAACCAGGAGCCTGGCTGCTGGTTGAAATCAGCCCCATGATTGAGCAAGCCGTGAGCGATTCTTTCGCCACAAACGGAGCGTGGCAGCTGGAACGTATCACAAAAGACCACGCCGGCCTTGCGCGGGTGGTGCAAGCGCGCCGCGTGTGAGGGCAACGCCAATTCAGCGCGGTTTATTTCCCCGATAGACTCGTTGTCGCAGCGGATTGCGATGACTGGTCATGGGATCCTCGCCGGTGGCCTCCGTAAGTGCGGATGCCATCATCGCATATTTCGCGTCGAGATCATCGGCATAGTGAACAAGCAACGCTTCGGGCGTCAGGGAGGCTTGGGAGATCCCCATTCAGGCAGCCGCTGATGGGCGACGATCACGTGTTCCAGCCGCAGCAGGTGTTCGGGCTCGACCGCTGCTGCGCAGGGACTTTCTCGGACCATATCTCGGCCTAGTAAGATGTGGCCGATAAGGTTTCCTGCAGGGGAATATTCCACGCCCTCAATGCCTAACTCATATTCCCGCAACTTACCAATGTCATGCAGAGCCGCGCCGGCGATTACGATGTCCCGATTCAAGGGTGGGTTGAGATTCTCATAGTATGCGTCATATTTCTCGGCAAGATAGAGGCAGGTTTTCGTCACGCTTAGCACATGCTCAAGCAGCCCGCTGCGAAATGCGTGGTGGTTGGACTGAGCTGCCGGACAGATCATAAAGGTCTCGCGATTATCCTCAATGATTTGCAGACAGAGGCTGCGGAGTGGCTCGTTGGCAATGTTGCCTTGGAGGATGTCTAAAAAATCGCGCATCATCTCCTCAGGGTCGAAACGAGTTGTCGGAATGCAAAGGCTCGGATCGAAGCCCTCGGAGGTATCGGCATCGGTCACCTCGCGGATGCGATGGATCTCCAGTTGGGGACCGTAAGAACTTTCCTGGTAGACTCCCCGAATCTTATAAAATCCTCCGGGTTGCCAGTCGTCCTGACAGTTCGTGAAAAATTCCGAATCGCACCAGATAGGGAATAGAACCTCCCGGCCCGCATCGCGGAATCCAACCTTGTAATAGGGCTTGCCCTGCTTTGTCGTCAACGCTTCCTTGGCTGTCATCAAGACAAAGACATCGGCTTCTTCCCCGATAAGCAAATCGGAAAGAGAGCGTATTGCTGGGGTACTCGTTTCCATACCCAGGTCCTTCCTTGTCGCTCGTCTGTTTTCAGCAGCCCTTCATGATCGTGCTGCTAAAGAGTCGGTAGGCACTGACTAGAAGTCAGTCGACTCAGCTACGGTTGGTTGTTGTTGGTCGTTTTCTGGTCGCGGATCCACTTGTCCCAGGCGGCAAATGCGGCCTCCCGGCCTTGCTGGTTGTCAAAACCCATCGTATTAGCCTGGAACAATGTTTGCGTGTTGTCGCGTATTTTATTGAAGCCGAAGTCCCGCGGATTCTTGTTGTGGAGATGGATTGTAATAGCGAGAGCAACGTCTCGCACCTGAGGGCGAAGCCCCCCGGAGGCGCGCCGATTTGTGACGGGCGTTTCATCTCGCAGAAACTCGCTGAGCAGGCCCAGGTGTTCTTTGCCCCCTAGTTTTCCGATCGCCAGCATGGCGTTTTGTAACACATAGGGCTGTTGGTTTTGTTGACGGACAATCGCTTCGGCCGGTATCAAACCTTCCTTTAAATTATATTGCATCGACATCCACAACATCTGGTACGCCAGCGAAGTACCGACTGAGCGACGAACAAACTGCCCAACCAAGTGACGGGTCGGTTGCGGATTCGGATCGGCTGAAATTCGCTGGGTATATCCGGAGTGTTGCATGAGCTGGAAAATCTTTTGTCCCGTCTGTTCGTCGAGTTGAATGTCTGGGTTCATGGCAGCAATTAAAAGTGCGGAAACACACATATGGGGCATCGCGACAGCGATGCGGGACCTACTAT
>JAUWIQ010000301.1 GCA_030605285.1 Planctomycetota bacterium | reverse complement strand
TGGAACCGTCGTATGCGTACACCAGTGAAAATTGGCCTGCGACGGGGGAATTTCTAAGCCAAGGTCGGCTAGGGCAGCCGTCATTCGTGTTCGTGTAGCAAGGATCTTCTTACAGTTTTCACGCCTCCACTCCTGATCGGCAAGGGCCGCTGTGGCGCCCACAATCGAGAGCAGGTCACAGTTATAACTATCCTTTACGCAGCGTAGTTTTTCGATCAGCGACTCCGCGGCCACGAGAAACCCAAATCGCAGCCCTGCCAGTGCATACGCCTTACTCAGCGATCGAGCGACCATAATCTGCTCGTTCCGGGCCACCAGCGAGAGGCAGTTTTCGGCTGAGAAATCGGCGTACGCTTCGTCTACCAGGAGCGGACACGGGAGTCGCTCCGCAAATTCCAGGATCCGTGCCGGGGGCACCACCGTGCCGGAGGGGCTGTTGGGATTTGCCAGTACCGCAAGTCGCACATTTTCACAGTCGGCGGCAAACGCATCTCCCAGGGACCAATCGCGGTTGAACCGGACCGGCGCACTCTCGGCACCTTGGATACCTGAGAGCGTCTCATAGAGGAGATAGCTCGGGTAGGGCATCCGCAGGCGTTGGCCTTCCCCGACTAGAGCCCGGGTAACGACCGTCAAGATCTCATCACTACCGTTACCGCAGAGAATCTGGCGCGCGGGAATCCCCAACACCGAGGCAGCCTGTTGGCGGAAGGCAACGGCTGCGGGATCGGGATAGCGCGCGAGTCGTTCGGCAGCGACCGTCTGGATCGCCTGCAGGACAGCGGGGGAGGGGGGATAAGGGTTTTCGTTGGTGTTGAGCTTGATGACCTTTCCCTGCTGCGGTTGTTCCCCGGGAACATACCCCTGCAAGGCATCGATATTGGCTCGAAAATAGGACATAGACCTATCTTATCTCAGTGGGACAGGAGTTGCTTTCTGCAGCGGGCGAAATTCATCTCGTGGCGAGTTATTTCGGGCTCGACAACCTAAAAACTGTACGCATCGTGTTAACGGTCGTGATCCGCGTCTCTCCGCAAATCGACGCTGAGGCGGTGTGCCGTCAGACCCTCCCGCTCGGCAAGCTGTCCCACGTCCGCAGCACAGGCCGCCGTTGCTGCTTGCTCGTAATGAATCACGCTGTGCGACCGCAAAAAGTCGTTGGCAGAGAGCCCGCTGGCAAAGCGTGCCGTGCCGCCGGTGGTGAGGACATGCGAGGGGCCCGCCACGTAATCGCCCAAGGCCACCGGTGAGTAGGGCCCCAAAAAAACCGCACCCGCATTGCAATATTGGTCGAGCCGCGACTCGGCATCCCGGGTGGCAATCTGCAAGTGTTCGGGCGCGATCTCGTTGGCCAAATCGGCCGCTGCTGCCGCATCGGCAACCAACACCAGTGCCCCGTATTCCGCCAAACTCTCCCGGCCCACCTCGCCGCGGGGCAGGGACAAGAGCAGCCGAGATAATTCATCCGGGAGCGCCTCCCAGAGCCGCTGGCAGGTCGTGATCAGGATGCTCGCGCCCGGCGCATGTTCCGCCTGGGCGATTAAATCGGCCGCTGCGAATTCCAACGGTGTGGTCTCATCCGCGATCACGACCACCTCACTCGGGCCCGCAATCGAATCGATTGCGACGTCGCCAAAGACATACCGCTTTGCTAAAGCAACAAATAAGTTTCCCGGGCCCACAATCTTATCGACTGCAGGCCGACCCTCGCCCCCGTAGGCCAATGCGGCCACCGCCTGGGCTCCCCCGGCGCGATACACCTCAGTAATTCCCAATTCGTAGCAGGTTGCAAGCAGATCCCCATTTTCACTACCAAACGGTGTCGGGGGAGCGACAACCGCTAACTCACGAACTCCCGCCACCTGCGCGGGAACCACCGTCATCAACACCGTCGACGGGTAGGCGGCGACGCCACCTGGAATGCAAATCCCCACCCGTCGCAGGGGGCGATAACGCTGTCGCAGCGAGCCGCCCCCAGGCACCTCGAGCACCACATCCTCGTGGAGGATTGCCTGCTGGAATCGAACCAGATTCTTGCGCACTGCCCGAACAGAGCCGAGCAGCGACGCGTCGGCCGCCCGATGCGCCGCCTCCAACTCTCCCGCCTCGACACGCAACGCGTCGCGGTCGATAGAGACCTGGTCGATCCGTGCGGTGTAATCGAGCATTGCATCGACACCGCCGCTGCGGACATCATCACAGATGCGCTCTACGACCTGCTGGGGGGTAAGCGGTTCTCCAAACACGGCGATTGTCCGCTGCTTGCCCGCTTCGCTGACGATATCGCCGCGCACGCTGAGTCGTTTGCGGAGGGCCGCCACCTGCTCATGCACATCATGCGAACGATAATCAATTCGCTGAATATTCAAAGCCTCGGTCATCGGCATACTGGTGAAAAAGGTTTTTTGCGCGTAGACTAAACCCGTAGCAGCGGCGAACCATTCGCCAACCGACTCGCTCTGGCTAACCCCGCAGCCCGAGAAAACATCTGCCGTGGTTCATTTTGACGACTGGCGGTGTGTGGCGGAAGGGCTGTCTAGACCGGGTACTCCCTCGCGCTGAGATACCATGGGTTCCGAAGCAATCGACTACCGCAGCGACACACTCACCCGACCGACTGCGGCAATGCGCTCGGCGATGGCTGCAGCGGAGGTGGGAGATGATGTGTTCGGTGAGGATCCGGCAGTCAACCGACTCCAACAGCAGGTTGCCGAACAGTTCGGCAAAGAGGCGGCACTCTTTGTACCGTCCGGTACAATGTCCAACCAGATCGCGGTACTGGTACACTGCCAAAGCGGTGATGAATTTCTCTGCGAGGCGGGTTGCCATATCTACAACTACGAGCAGGGGGCCTTTGCCCAGATCGGGGGTGTGGTCTCCAGAACATTTGCCGGGAAAAATGGAGTTCTTGAGCTTTCGCAGTTGGAGGGCGCGATCCGACCCGACAATGCGCATCTGGTGCGAACCCGTCTCGTCTGTTTGGAAAACACGCACAATATGGCCGGGGGCCGTATCCAACCTTATGAAAACGTAGAGACAATCTCCCGTTGGGCGCGGCAGCACGGACTGGCAACGCACCTGGACGGAGCCCGCTTATTGAACGCCGTGGTCGCCACGGGAATCCCGGCGGCAGAATGGGCACAGCACTTCGATACCGTGAGCCTCTGCTTCTCCAAGGGCCTCGGCGCGCCGGTGGGATCGATTTTAACTGGGCCGAGCGAGCTGATCACCGCTGCCCACCGGCGGCGGAAGTTTCTCGGCGGGGGCATGCGGCAGGCGGGCGTGCTGGCCGCCGCCGCCCTGCATGCCCTGGAGCATCACGTCGATCGTTTGGCCGACGACCACCAACATGCCCGTTCCCTCGCCGAGGGCATCGCGGCCCTGGGCGGTTTGCAGTTGGAGCCCGAGGCGGTCGATACCAACATTGTCGTCTTCCAGGTGGAGGATCGGCTGGCAACCTCTCAGAGATTCGTAGACGCGCTGGCAACCCACGGGGTGCGGATGCTGGCGGTCGCTCCCCAACGTGTCCGCGCAGTCACCCACCTCGATTGCCCCCAGGACCGAGTCGGCGATACCCTGGCTGCCTTGCAGCAAGTCCTCTCCACATTGGATTCGGCGTGAAGCAACGCATCGACCCGAAGCAATCGCCACCCCAAGAGAAAATCTTTTATGTTGCCTAGTGCCAGAATTCTCATATGTCCTCCCGAATATTATGGGATCGAATATGAAATCAACCCCTGGATGGACCGCAGACAACCGGCCGATCAGCAAC
>JAUWIQ010000195.1 GCA_030605285.1 Planctomycetota bacterium | reverse complement strand
CAATCTGTATCCCTAAGGTGACTTTTCCCTGGCAGAAACCCCGCTGCGACAAATGCGCTGGCGGTTGCGATCCAGGCTGCTGCGACTGCCCCATTCCCTGCAAAGGGGCCCACATCCGTAATGTAAAGGTTTTGAAAAAGTTTGAGTACGTTTGCGAACGCTGCAAATACAAGTGGACCCCCGAGTGTTGCAACTGCAATGACAACTGCTCCGAAAGCCCGGCCACCGAAAACTCCGCTACCGGAGATGCCAACACTGCAAAGGGATTCGCACCCCCCGTGCCCCCCGCCTTTACCGCGCGGGTCCGGGATCTGCTGAAATCTGCAAACCTGAGCAAATAGACCCGACTCGGGCAGCATTGAGACTTTTTTTAGCAGCGGCTCACATCAGGCGGCCCAGTGCGTCTCTTCTTCTTCCGGCTCTTCCTCGGCATCGAGCGCGGCCAGATCAGTTGCCGAGAAAAATCGCCCTGCCAGCAGCCGTACCGGAATCAGCGCCGCGATGAACAGCGGGAAGAGCAATCCCAGTACGCTTACCTTCACCATCCAGAGGACCGCCAAACTAATCAACTGGAGCAGGGTGAATCTGTGGATAGTCCCGATGGGGACACGGCGGGTGTAGTGAGTGGTGGGATAGAGTGCCGGGTCGATCAGCCAAAGGCTCAACCTCTCAAAGAATTGGTTAGCGACCAGAGAAACAACCCCCATAAAGAGAAAAAGACCGTAGAGAATTGCTACGGGGATAAAATGCAGCCAGGGCAAGAAAAAGAGGGTGCCCCCAATCAGTAGTGCCGTCACCAGCCCGGTCACTCGGTTCTCGCGGACCTGCAAGACGCGTTCATGTTTGTAGCCGTCCGGCTTGACCACTTCTTCCATCGTGGCCAGCGACCGCACATGATTGAGGGATCGCACCGTCGCTGCCACCAGCCAGGGCAAGCCAAACACAGAACAGATCCCCGTCAGCAAGCCGACGATTGCCAGATCGAGATGGTAGGCGACTCCCTTTTTGAGCCGATGGTCCGGACTGTTGACCAAGCGTGCCGTAATATTCTGATCCAGATAAATCAATAAGGTCACGAGGATGGCTGGTCCGATGGCAGCAAATGGGACCCAGAGGGGAACCTCCCAGAATGGTACCAGCCAGGAGCGGTTATCGGTGGTCCCAAATGTGCTCGGAACATCCAACGCATCGAGGGGAATCCCGCGGAGCCAGAACGTAACGAGGGTCATTAAGAGGACGGCAATCGTAGGCCCGAAATCGGAAAGAAATTCGCGGAAATTGGACCGGAGCAAGCGGCTCCGCCGCATGCGGGAGAGATTCATGGCGATGAAAAAGGTCCCTAGCGTCAGAAGGAGCGAAAACAAGGCTGTATCGTATTGTCCCTCCGCACTCGATTCCTGAAAGACATGAACCAACCATTTGATTGCCTCATAGATAAAAATAAAGGAAATCAAAACGACAAAAATTTCATCGGTGAAGCGGGTAAAATAGCGCATCAGACAACTTGCATCCGTGACGGCGAGAATGAGTATAAAGATTGCCGACCAGACTCCTACCCAGGCATAGCCGGGTAGAAAGGGTACGCCAAAATCCCCGCAAAGCTGGTAAAGAATTGCCGTGATCACCAGCAGCGGCCCCGTACCTCCCAGAAAAATTAACGGCTGACCGGCAAACAGTGCATAGACGAGGCCGCAGAAGGCGGTTGCCACGAGCATTTCCACAGCACCAATTTGGCCATTCGTTTGTACCGCCATCACACCGCCGAAAGTCACTGCCGGAGTGAGTAGAGCAAAGAATAAAAACAGCGAGGAGCTCACGCATTTGCGGTGCATTCCGTCGCTAAAGTCACTCGCATAGACTGCGGCCCGTCGCTGAATATCGTCGATCAATCCCCCTGCAAAGCGGCCCGTATACTCGAGTCCCGTAAGCGGTTTTTCTGGGGCCGGTGCCCGCACCGTCGTGCGGTCGAGATAACGGTCCAGGGCCCTGAGCAACGCAGTTCGGTCACGGGCACGAATCGCATCAAAACGGAACTCATCATCCGACATGAGCCGTGCAACACTCGCCAGCGTATCGAGATGTCGACCGGCATCGCCCGGTGGGCCGAGCATGAAAAAGAAGAAACGCGTGGGAATGCCGTCCGGTGCACCGAGGTTCACCGCATGGGCAAGACGTACAAAGATCACACAAGGCTTAGCGAGTCCCTCCAGGTAAGCATGGGGAATCGCGACCGAGTGGCCAATGGCGGTGGGTGCGGTTTCTTCACGTGCCAGCAGGGCCTCTTCCACAGTTTCGGCCAGCGCCGCGGGAATCAACTGCTTCTCGACCGCAGTTTTAATCACTTCATGGAAAATCGTGTGCTGATCCTGCGCCTTGAGGTCCAGAATGACACGCTCGTTTTCCAGAGTTTGTTTGAGGAGGTCCATTTGCTCTCAGTTTCCATTAATGCGAGACGGAAGGGGATTGAATTAATCGCAAGAAAAAACTGTTATGTATTTTGCAAAAAAGATACCGAATCGCTACATCCATTGACAAGTCTAAAAACCAGCAGAAAACGCATCCATCGGGGGCCGCAGAAACCGTCCACAGAAAAAGAGATGCGGGCGGTCCGTTCCCCATTGGCCCTGCGTGTCTCAAATGGCGGCGCACAACCTTTAGCTCCAACACCCAACGGTAAAAATGGCCTCTTACGCTAGCGTTGCTATCGGTAGCGATCAAGACAAACGGGGTTTCCAACGGCATGGATTACGGCGAGTTGGCAGCTTGTTTTAACTGTCCTCAACCCGGGATCGCACGGGCAAAACGCTGATTTTCTCTGGATATTTTTCTAGATCCATTTTTTATTTAGGCCAACTTTCAATTGGCTGCGTAGAATTAAGTACCACCCCTCAAATTTCTCGTCTCGCATAAAGGAGTATGCAATGCTGGTTCTCACTCGAAAATCGCAAGACTCCATCCGGATTGGTGGCAACATCACGGTCACAGTCTTGCGTATCAAAGGCAACACCGTTCGCATCGGCATCGAGGCACCTGAATCGGTGCGTATCGTACGAGGCGAACTACCAGATTTCAATAGTCCAGATTTCAATAGTATCGTGGAGGAGTCGCAGGCGACTCTTAGCGGGCAGCAAACCCGTGGCGACAATGCCGAGAGCAATCCGCTGGAAGAAGAGGCTCAACCCAGCCCTCCGTCCACCGCATCCCGCTTGAAAAAATACATCCCCGCCATCCGGCAAGGCCGGTATCAGGCCAATCTAGAGTCGCAATCCCCCCTGCCCCGGGTGCAGGATCTGCCCTCGCAGAGTACGCCGACCACGTCCCCCCCCCGCGACGCCGGGGGAGCCGCGGGTCGGCCCGTGTAATTTGCAGTGCAGTGCGATCCATTTCAGGCCGTAGGATCCTGGTGCCGTGGGCATCAAGCGGGGCCTGCGGTTGAAGCATCAACGAAAATACGCAGCCGAGGCTTCAAACCGGCGTGGTTCGTGGGTGCTCTCGGTAAGCTTCAGTGCGGCAAGATGCTTCAGAAGAACGCGGCGAACTTCCAAAACAGTCTGGGGATGGCGATGAATCGTCTGATGGTCTGCATCGACAATGATTTGCGATACGGCATCATTGGCATGTGCGCTGGCAACCGACACCACACCATCGCCATCGCCCGTGAACTTATGGAGTAAATCTCGCTGCTCAGTACGGCCAATTACGTTGTGGTAAGTCACCCAGGGTGCCGGGGTCGCAGCGGCCAGGGCTTTCAGGGCAGTAGAACCTGGAGCGAGCATCTCCAGGCTGGTCGGTGTCAAGTCGGCGATGCCTTCTCGCAATAGGTCTGGATTTTCGCGATTTAATTTTTGGAGTGACTGGCTGATTATTTTCGGCGATTCAATCAATTTTCGACCGAGCCACTGTGTGGTTGGATTCGAGAGATCGCTCCCCGCAAATGGAGTTGCGATTGTGACCACACGACGCACCGAGGGATTTGCGCGGAAGAAGAAATTCCGTTCAATCTGTTGACGCGTTTCGGGATCTGCTTTGGCAACATCCAAGGGCTGTAAGGCAACCTGTCGCCAGAAGAGATCGCCACTATCCACCGTCTGAAGTCTGGAAATCAGCCCGCCCATACTATGGCCAATCATCACAATCTGCTCGAGGGCGGGCTCCTCCCGCTGCGGATCCAACAACTGCCGCAACTGTATCATTTGTTCCCGTAAATCAGCGGCCGTGTAAACAAAAGGCTCACCCGTCGGATAAAAATAGCACCAAAACTGGTAGTGTCGGCGTATCTCGGGAATACTCCGTAAATCATTGAACATCGTCATCCAGCTAATCGGCGTGGCCCAGATACCATGCACCAACAACACCGGGATTTTTCCCGGTTGATACTGTTCGAGCATGTAGAGCCCGCTTGGATGAGGCGTATCATCCGGTCGCAAAAGACCGCTGGTGGCCGCACGCACATCCGTGTAATTGAGATGATCGAGAAAATGGGCCAGCGGCGTGGTGGAATCACTTTCCAGCGGAACCCATTGGCCAGCAACTTGCACCTTGGGCGTTTGCAGCGGATTGTGTAATTCAAGAACTGCTTCACGAATCGTCGTTCCATCAGCAGCGGACGTGCGCTCTGGCAGTACGCGCAAATAGGCGGTGACTGGCAAGGTCATCCCTGGCGGGTAGTGTTTTTCGATCAGCACCTTTTTGTCTCCCGGACAACGTTCCGCAATTAGCGGGACACCCAATCCATAGGTGCGGTAGTGATTTGGCAAACCACTCATGCGGTAGTCTGAGACAAACTCCAACTTCTTAATATTCTCCTCTTGCAGTTGATTGATTTGGGAACTGATTCGAAAGAGAGTCGTTTCCGTCCCACAATGGCAGAAATGCTGCAAGCCCGGCTTGAGCCCACCATGGCGATTGACTAAGCGCATTGCGCGATCGAGCGAACGATTGTAAAGATCGCAGGCACCTCGAAACTGGGGGTCGTACGCGTTGCGAGTCGTATGGAAATTCTCATCAAACAAATACTCAT
>JAUWIQ010000185.1 GCA_030605285.1 Planctomycetota bacterium | reverse complement strand
GTGGCAGCCGGTAGCAGTGCGGCAACCTTCGCGGTTCCCAATTCACCCGGTATCACGCCGGGTGCAGCGGCCGACACCCTCGTACTTGCGTACAACGACGTTGCAGGGCTTGCCGAGGTGTTCGCAGCTCAGGGAGCGCAGATTGCGGCGGTGATTGTCGAACCGGTCGTTGGCAATATGGGTTGCGTGCTCCCTAGTGAGCCGTTTCTGAGGGAACTTCAACAGCAGACTCGGGAACATGCTGCGCTTTTGATCTATGACGAAGTCATGACCGGTTTCCGCGTCGCCTACGGTGGTGCTCAATCGTTGCAGGAGGTCACCCCCGATCTGACGACCTTGGGAAAAATTGTGGGTGGGGGTCTGCCGGTGGGTGCCTATGGAGGGCGGGCGGAGGTGATGGACCATGTCTTACCCGCCGGAAGTGTTTTTCAGGCGGGAACACTGAGTGGCAATCCGTTGGCCACGGCAGCCGGCATCGCAACACTCAAACAGTTGGCGACCTCGGCAGGTTATGATCGCCTTGAAAAATTGGGGTCCCGGTTGGCAGCGGGTCTGAGTGAGGCGGCGGGTGAAATACCGCACTCGGTGGCTCGTATCGGCAGCATGATGACCCTCTTCTTCAGCCCCGAAAGGGTGACCGACTGGTCGGTCGCTGAAAAATGCGACACGCAGCGATTTGCACAGTACTTTCAGGCAATGCTCGATCGTGGAATTTATCTGCCCTGCAGCCAATATGAGGCACTTTTCGTTTCTGCAGCGCATACGGACGAGGATATCGACACCACGATTCAGGCCGCTCGGGAAGCACTTGCGGGAGAGAAATAGAATTTGGTGATACCGCAGGCAGAAACGCGGGTAGCCATTGAGTTGCCCGCTATGCCTCCGCGCTGGGTGCGGCTTGCCGCCTTTCGGCTTCCCGCTGTTCGGTGATCTCGATCGCCTTTAATAATCCGCGCGCCTTGTTCAATGTTTCTTGATATTCATTTTTTGGCACGCTATCAGCGACAATGCCTGCGCCTGCCTGCACATAGGCGCGGCCTTCTTTAACGATGAGAGTTCGCAGCGCGATGCAGGTATCCATATTGCCACCAAAATCGACGTAGCCAACCGCTCCAGCATACGGCCCGCGGCGATGGGGTTCGATTTCATCGATGATTTCCATCGCGCGGACCTTGGGGGCCCCGGATACCGTACCCGCTGGCAGGCAGGCTCGTAGGGCGTCGAAGGCGGTTTTGCCTTCCTGGAGTTCCCCGCTGACATTTGAAGTGATGTGCATTACATGGCTGTATCGCTCGATGGTCATGGTGTCGCTGAGTGTTACCGAACGGTAACGGGCAATACGGCCCACATCGTTTCGTCCCAGGTCCACAAGCATTACGTGTTCAGCAAGCTCTTTGGGGTCGGCAAGAAGATCGGCAGCCAATCGCTGGTCCTCTTCTTCGGTAATTCCACGTTGCCGGGTCCCTGCCAAGGGCCGAACGGTGACGGTACCACCCTCGACACGAACCATTACCTCGGGCGAACTTCCCACCAGGACGGCATGGGAAGATCGCATATAAAACATAAAAGGGCTCGGATTGACGACTCGCAGTGTGCGGTAAATTTCGAACGGGTGTGCGGTGATTGGCAAATCAAGTCGCTGACTGATCACAACCTGAAAAATGTCACCTGCTCGAATATAATCAACACACTTTCGTACCGCATTCTCGAAATCATTGCGCTGAAAATTGGAATGATAAGAAACGCGGACTTCGCCACTCGTGTCGATATCGGCCATCTGGAGAGGCTCTTTTTCTTCGGATAGCTGGTCGACCAGCGCGTCGACACGTTGACACGCATCGTCGTAAGCAGTTTCCAAATCACCTTGTGTGACGTGTGCCATGGCTACCACTACGATCGTTTTCGTAATGTGGTCGAAGACCACCATCTGGTCATAGAATGAAAAAGAAAGATCTGGAAGGTGGCGATCATCATCCGGAGCATTGGATAAATTCTCGCTATAGCGGACAACGTCATAGCCGGCATAACCTACTGCACCGCTGGTAAACGGTGGTAGGTCTTCGAGAGTTGCTGCACTTACACCACGTACAAGGCGTTCAAGTTCCGCCAGCGGATCATCTGACTGAAACTCTTCACAGCCTGCCGAGGTAGTGACGTTGACTTGATCATGAAATGCTTCGAGAAGCATGTATGGCTCAGCCGCTAAGAAGCTATAGCGACCAACGCGTTCACCACCGATGACACTCTCGAAGAGGCAGGAACAACCGCCCGTGTCGATCTTATGGAAGGCGGTAACTGGTGTAAGCGAGTCACTGACCAATCGGCGGTACACCGGCACCAGATCAACATCCCGTGCCGCGTTGGAAAACGTTTCAAAATCCGGAAGGTATTGCATTGTTCTAATTGTTTTCAGGGTGTCTGTGTTGGACTGGCGCCCTGCCTGTAGCCACGCTATCCATACCACAATCCCTTACCGAACACGGAGAGCCAATGGAATTTTGGCAAATTATCCTCTGTCCATCCTAGGCATCGTGATCCTAATTGTAAAAGTCTGGAAAGAACATCCGGATTTGACCGTGTCTGCGATGTCCCATAGCAGAAGCGCTCGATCGCTTGTCGATATTGACAGCCCCCAATCTGGTGTTAGAATCCTGTTGTCAAGTCGGTGTTGGCCATTAGGTTACGGTTTTAAGTCCTTTGTGTCGCTGATGATCTGTTGCTGGGTCCCCAGGCGTTCGTTTTCGTGACGGGCGATCTATAATGAATTGGGCGACTGGGACCGTTCTCAGGCTTTGGTTGCTTATTGCAGATTTGTGGATTTTGGTTGAAGCTTCTGAAGCGCCTGCGGCACCATTTTTTCTATTATCGCAACCCCTTTGGTTATCGCTGAAGATCATGAAGTGCCAAGAGTGTGAAAAGACCGCAACGTTTCATATTACAGAGTTAGCTGCGGGCAAGCCCCAGGAGCTGCATCTTTGCGAAGATCATGCCCATGCTTATTTGCATCATAGCGATGAAAACCCGATGCCCTCGCCGAATTTGGCAGGCGTGCTTGCACACCAGTTGACGGTAGGTCAAACCGCCGAAGACCTGTCCCGGTTGGACCAGCAGTCCTGTCCAGTTTGTGGTATCACATTCTTTGAGTTTCGCAATCAGGGACGCTTTGGATGTCCCCACGACTACACCTGTTTTGCATCCGAACTAGAGCAATTGCTTTTGAATATCCATGGGGAAACCGATCATGTTGGCAAGTGTCCGAAACGTTCGGCGAGTGTCAGCGCACGGCAGACGGAGATGATTCGACTAAGGCGAGAGATGAAGGATGCGGTATCCCAAGAGCAATATGAGCGGGCCTCAGAGTTGCGGGATGAAATTCGCCATATTGAGAACGAAGCGAGCGGAGATTAGTTCAGGTGAATCTCGATAAACTGGCAGGTAAAAGTGGCGAGTGGCTCAAGGGCGTTGGCCCCGAATCGGACATCGTTGTCAGCAGCAGGATTCGCTTGGCTCGCAATTTGGCCGATTATCCGTTTGCCAGTAAGGCAACGGAATTAGATCGATCTGAAATCGAGAAATCGTTGCGCAAGAATGTACTTGATACAAATCAAGGAACGGGCCTCTCGTATCTGGACGTGAACGAATTAGATGGTCTCGACCGGCAGTTTCTGGTGGAACGCCAACTGATTAGTCGCGAACACGCAGATAGCGAGGGGGCCCGTGGGGTCGCGATAGATGCGGGCGAGCGGGTAAGCCTGATGATCAACGAGGAAGATCATCTGCGCATCCAGGTAATGCATAGTGGATTCGATCTTGAAGCCGCTTGGGACATAATAAGCCGTATCGATGATCGCCTTGAAGAAAAAATTGCGTATGCTTTCGACTTACGATTGGGTTACCTGACGGCGTGCCCGACTAATGTGGGAACGGGGATCCGGGTGAGTGTAATGTTGCATCTCCCGGCCCTGGTGATAACGCAGCAGATTGAGAAGGTTTTTCGCAGTCTCCATAAGATAAGCTTGGCAGTCCGCGGTCTGTACGGTGAAGGATCGCAGGCGATGGGCGACTTTTACCAGATCAGCAACCAGATCACACTCGGGAAAAGTGAGGAAGAATTGATCAAGCAGGTTGGCGACGTGGTGCCGGTGCTTATCGATTACGAACGGCGGGCTCGTGATTTTCTGCAACGAGAAAGCCACGAGAATCTACATGACCGGGTTAGTCGTGCTTACGGGATTCTCTCCACAGCCCAGACAATAAGTAGCGAGGAGACGATGCATTTGCTGTCGAGTATCCGCATGGGTGTTGAGTTGGGCTTGCTGGCGGATTTGGCGATGGGGCAGGTCAACGAATTGTTCATTCAAACCCAGCCAGCTCATTTGCAAAAAGTCAGTGGCATGGAGTTGAACACGGCCGACCGCAATGTGGCCCGGGCGACATTCCTGCGGCAGCACCTTAGTCGCGATGACGCCCGCGGGCAACACGAGTCAAACTGATGCGATTGTCACTTGAAGTGCGCTAAAACGAAGGCTTTCGATGCCGACGGGCTTTGTAGGCTTGCAGATGCTGTCTGAAGATGCTGTCTGAAGTCCCGAGCAGAACGAGGGACAAGCGCCGATCAGCTCCCCGATTTTAGCGCCTTGAGTTTGGAGGACATCCTCGACTTGAGACGGGCCGCCTTATTCGCGCGAATTATCTTTTTGGATGCCGCTTGATCGAGCTTTTTCACGACATCTTGAAAAGCGATCTCGCCGGACTCCACGTTCCCCTCCGTGACAGCGCTCTGGACCTTGCGCAAATGGCCCCGCAGTGAAGTCTTGATTGTTTTATTGCGCTGCCTGCGTTTTTTATTTTGCCGCAGACGTTTTTCAGCACTCTTGGTATTAGGCATGATTTGTTTGTAATAAAATTTGCTTGCTTACAAAGGGCCTGATGGCCTGCGGCATCTCGGCCCAAGGCTTGTACTGCGGCCCACCCACAAACGCTCGTTTATGACCTTTTGGGGTACTTCTGTCCAGCCGCCCCACCCGGGATTATCGGCTCGTGGACTAGCAGGCAGGCGTGAATCGCCTAAAAAAATGAATTTAGGCACAAGCAATGGTGCCCATTTTGGAAAAACTCCAATTCAGCAGACACCGCCAGCCCCACGGTCAATTGTTAGATTGCTGTC
>JAUWIQ010000425.1 GCA_030605285.1 Planctomycetota bacterium | reverse complement strand
GCCGGATCAGCTCATCGGCGGTCACACCCACAAGCAGCACAACGCCGATAATCACAAATTCAAGGGTCTGATTGATATGTTTGAGTACAATCAGATTTTTGAGCAACTGCATCACCGCGGTGCCAATCACGACACCAAAAATGCCCCCTTCTCCGCCACGCAGTGAGCAGCCTCCAAGGACCGCGGCGGCGATCGCGTAGAGTTCGTAAAAGTTTCCAAATCCAGAGGGCGAAATGGAATTCGCATCCACGGCAAACAGCATCCCCCCGACCGTAGCCAGTAGGGTACAGATCATGTAGGCCAGGATAATCATGCGGTGGGTGTTGACCCCCGAATAACGGGCCGCCTCTTCGTTGCGGCCGAGCGCGCGGATATACCGGCCCCAGATCGTCCAGTTGAGGAAAATGGCCGCCAGAATAGCCGTGATGACCATAATAAAAAACATATAGGGGATCCCGAACGCCGAGGTACCATCCGGATAGGAAAACAGCACCAGCTTCCCGCTGGCGAGGATTCCCAGAGAACTGTCGTATTCATTCCCAAAGCCCTGGACCTGATCATCCACGAGCCAGCGGGCAAAGCCTCGGTAAATCAGCAGCCCGCAAAGTGTGCCCACAAACGGCTGCAGATTGGCTTTGGTGATGAACAGACCGTGGATCATCCCCAGTACGGCCCCAATCGCCAGGACCAGCCCGATGGCCACCGGCACCGACATCCGCTGCCGCCGCACCACAGGAACGGCAGACCACTGCTTGGAAAACCCGCTGCCCAGACTGCCCGCCAGAAGAATTTGTGTTGCCTCCCCCTGCCGCTCCGAACTCAATACGGCAATGGTTTTGATCCCACCCTTTGGATTCACGAGCGTAATCTTGTCCCGCGCGCGAAGCGCCGCATGGTCGCCTGCAATGGTCAGCGACGCCTGGGCCGGACTGCCCGTTTGATCCTGCTTTGCGTCCTCAACGGAGGTCACCGGGTAAATGCGGGCAATTGCGCCGTGCCGATCATCGCGACTGATCCCTCCCATAACTTCGATCGCCGTGACCTGGGTAGGTTTCCCCTCGATTTCGGCTTCGGCCGGTTCTACATGCTTGACTGTTAAGAGCGCGGGCCGCGCACGCCGGCCCCCGTAATAGCGAACACGATCCCCGGCTTGCCACCCGGAATCTCCTGCCGGGAGTAGGATCCGCTGCGACGCGGCCTCAACCGCCAATACATTTTGTTCTGAAACTGGCTGGTAGTCGACGCCGAGAAAAACCGCCAGCAGACTTGCCGAGAGACAGACGACCGAACCGATCGAAAGGTCGATTCCGCTAGTGATGATGACAAAGGCGACACCGATCCCGAGAATTCCGTAGGTCGCCGTACGCCGCAACACATTTTCAATATTGTTGCCCGTTAAAAAGGAATCGGTACTCAACGCCAGATAGAGGCAGAGCATGATCAAGAGTGACAAAATACCAAGTATTTTTGCGTTCATCCTCGGATCCGACTCCCTTTAAGCGACTAGGGTTCCACCGGTTGCCAACTGCATGATCGCCTCTTCGCTCAGGGCATCGCGCGCCAGTTCCCCACGGATCGCCCCCTCGTGCAGGACCAGCGTTCGATCCGACATTCCAATAATCTCTTCCATTTCGCTGCTCACAAACAAGATCGCCACGCCCTGCCCTGCCAAAGATTCCATCAACCGATAGATCTCTTCCTTGGCCCCAACATCGATACCGCGGGTCGGCTCATCGAGCAACAGCACCCGGGGCATCAGGGCCAGCCACTTTGCGATCACCACTTTCTGCTGATTGCCGCCCGACAGGTAACGGGCAATCTGACGAACTGAAGGAGTTTTGATCCGCAATGTTTCCACCATCTGCTCGGTATCGGCCGCCTCCTGCGATTGATTTAAAAAACCGCCTCCCCGCTGGTTTCGTGCCAAGCCGGCCCGACCGATATTTTCCCGTACGCTCATCTCGAGAATGATTCCGTGCTGTTTACGGTCTTCCGGCACCAGACCGAGACCGCGCCCGATCGAGTCCGCGACGTTCCCCGCGGACAACGACTCGCCCGCCAGTCGTACCTCTCCGCCTAGTTTCTTTTCGACACCAAAAATGGCTCGCAACATCTCCGTACGGCCCGCCCCGACGAGCCCCGCCACACCGACAATCTCCCCTGCGTGGAGCGAGAAGCTGAGTCGATGCTGAGGCCAGGCCATCGTCACCAGATCGCAAACCTCCAAAACAGGCTCGCCGAGGGGATGCCTCTGGCGGGCATAAAACTGCGAAACATCCCGGCCCACCATCATCCGCACGAGGGCCTCGTGGCTGATTTCACTTTTTTGCAACTGGCCCGCATTCTCTCCATCCCGCAGGACCACCACCCGGTCGGCAAGTTCGCGAACCTCACCCAGACGATGCGAGATATAGATGATGCTCACCCCCTGTGCGCTGAGTGAGCGAATCACCTCAAAGAGATATTCCGCTTCGTGCATCGAGAGGCTGGAGGTCGGCTCATCCATAATCAAGATGCGGGCATCGACCGAAAGTGCCTTGGCGATTTCCACTAATTGCTGCTGTCCGATCGTCAACTCACTGACGAGCCGGCGCGGATTCATCTTGAGCCCGACCATCTCCAGATATTTTTCCGAATTACGGTAGATGGCCGCATGATGAATCAGACCCCCGCGAAGCGGCTCGCGGCCGAGAAACACATTGGCGCCCACGTCGAGGTTGTCTGCCAAATTCAATTCCTGGTGAATCAGGGCAATGCCGAGATCGAGTGCCTCGGAGACCGAATCGATCTGGACCTCACGGCCCTCGAGCGTGCTCTGGCCCTCGTCTGGCTTCTGCACCCCGGCGAGAATCTTCATCAACGTGCTTTTGCCCGCGCCATTTTCGCCCACCACGGCGAGTACCTCGCCCTTATGCAGGGTCGCATCGACCTCGTGCAGTGC
>JAUWIQ010000073.1 GCA_030605285.1 Planctomycetota bacterium | reverse complement strand
GGTGGCGCAAGCCCCAAGCGAATCATAAATTCGGGCCTCTCTGGCGGGGGTTGATTGCTTGGGTTGACCGGCATGGGATTGTTACTTAGTTGGTTTTTGAGGTCTTCTCTCAATATAGTAAGCGGCAATGGCTCACCGTAGGGGCAACATTATACCGTGAGAAAGGGTCTCTGTCCCAAAAGTTGCCTGGAGGGCTGCCGATTCGGATTCATTGCACACCAAAACCATTGTATTCAGTGTGGCGATCGTCTGCACCCGATTTCCCTGCTTGCTCACGGGGACGGCTCAGAGGGACGATAGTGCAGGGTCAGCCAGATGGTTTCCTGCTCCGGATCGGTCCACTCCAGGCGATGGCGGCTGTGTGCTGGAATGTTGAAAAAGTCTCCAGGCTTCAGTGCTCGAGGGGCCGCATGTTCCTCGAAACGGATGGTTGCCGCACCTTGGAGCAAGACTACCCACTCCTCGGTCTCCTGATCATACCACTCGCAGGCGGGCGTCGTCTGTCCCGTCGAGACGATCCTCTGGAGTTCAAATTCAGATCCCCGCAGCAGCGACTCGATACGCTCTGCAGAGGTGGTTCTTTCCAAGGGGGTCAGTAAATTTTTCATCAACGAGGATTCAATCTATTTCACAAAGAAAATAGAGAGGCTCATGCCAGAATATTGTGGACAACCTTGCCATGCACATCGGTCAGACGAAATCGACGGCCCTGAAACTTAAATGTCAGCTGTTCGTGATTGATTCCCAGGAGATGTAGGATGGTGGCCTGGAAATCGTGAACATGCACCGGGTCCTGTACCACGTTATGTCCGAATTCGTCCGAGGCTCCAGAACTGATTCCGGGTTGGATGCCAGCGCCAGCCATCCAGATTGTGAATGCATACGGATGATGATCGCGCCCCCACCGCTTGGTGTTGGTGAGCGTGCCTTGGATAAACGGCGTCCGTCCGAATTCTCCACCCCAAATGACGAGCGTATCCTCGAGGAGGCCGCGCTGCTGCAGGTCCCAAACGAGTGCTGCAGAAGGCGCATCGGTATCGCGGCACTGAATTTTCAGTTGGGTATTGAGATTGTTGTGTTGGTCCCAGCCCGCATGCATCAGCTGTACGAAGCGAACTCCCCGTTCGGCAAGTCGCCGGGCCATCAGACAGTTGTAAGCAAACGAACCTCGCCGTTGGACATCCGGACCGTACATTTTCAACACGTGCTCCGGTTCGTTCGAAAGATCGGCAAGTTCGGGAACCGATGTCTGCATGCGATAAGCCATTTCATATTGAGCGATGCGGGTAGCAATCTCGTCGTCCCCAAATTCTGCCAGCTTCATTTCATTCAGTTTTGCAACGCTGTCGAGCAGTCCCCGACGCATCGGGCGGGTCATCCCTTTCGGGTTGGAGAGATAGAGTACCGGGTCGCCGGTCGAACGGAACTGGACCCCCTGGAATTTCGAGGGCAGAAAACCATTGCCCCAGTAGTAATCGTAAAAGATCTGTCCACAAGAAGCCTCTTTGTCCCGCGAGGTCATCACCACGAAGCCCGGAATTTCGTCCGTATCACTCCCGAGGCCGTAGGTGAGCCAAGCCCCCATGCTCGGCCGTCCCGGTCGCTCGTCGCCGGTCATGAAAAAGGTGATCGCGGGCGCATGATTTACTTGTTCGGTATGCATCGATTTAACAAAACATAAACGGTCTGCGATCGCAGCGATCTGTGGCGTAAAACTTGAGACCCATGCGCCACTTTCCCCATGCTGAGCGAACTGGGTGATGGGAGCGAGAACCGGTCGCTCGGTTTGTCCCTGGGTCATCGTACTCAAGCGTTTACCCCCCTGCACTTCTTCGGGGATCTGCTGGCCATGCCACTTGGACAACATCGGCTTGTAGTCGAAAAGATCGACATGCGAGGGAGCACCATTTTGGAGCAGGTAAATAACCCGCTTGGCTTTGGGCGTAAAGTGAGGTAACGTTGCCAGCCCGGCCCCAGGTTTTCCCTCGTCGGCCCGTACCTCGCGGTCCAATAAGCTGGCCAGTGCCGCGCTGCCGATGCCAAGTGCCCCACGGCCAAGAAAGGCCCGTCGGGCGGCGATTTGGTGTTGCTCCAGCAAGGGATGCATGGCCGATTTATTCCTTGGTCAAAGTTTCATCAAGGTTCAGGATCAGTGAACAGATTGCGGCATAACTGGCATGATCTACCGGATTGAGGGTTTCGTCACGTGGAGATTCACCACAAGCCAATAAGTCCGCCGCTGCCTGCGGGTTGGACTCAAATTCACGCTGTACGATCTGGAACCGGTTGATGAGGATTGTCAGTTCCTCCTCTCGAGGTTGCCGTGCGATTGCAAGACGAAAGGCTCTTGCCAAGCGCAGCCTCGGATCCGTCGCTTCCGATTGCATCACGCGCTGCGCAAGTGCGCGGGCGGCTTCGACGAATGTAATGTCGTTGAGAGTCGTCAACGCGTGCAGCGGCGTATTGGTTATCGAGGACTTTACGTTGCAGGTTTGCCGCTTGGAGGCATCGAAAAACATCGTCGGCCCCACAATTCTCCGCCAGAAGGTATAGAGGCTGCGACGATACAGCTTGTCCTCGTGGTCTTGGACATATTTCTTTTTCCCAAAAGTTGCTTCGGCCCAAACATTGTCCGGTTGGTAGGGTTTTACCGAGGGTCCTCCCAAACGGTCGACGAGCAGGCCACTGGCCGCGAGCGCCTGATCGCGAATCATCCAGGAGGGCAGTCGATGCCGTGGCCCGCGGGCCAACCAAATATTATTCGGGTCGCGCTGGCGAAGTTCCGCGGAGATGCGGGCGTTCTGGCTGTAGGTCGCACTGGTAACGAGCAAACGGTGCATATGTTTCACATCCCAACCACTTTCGCGAAACTCGCAAGCGAGCCAGTCGAGCAGCTCTGGATGGGTCGGTCGATGCCCCTGCACTCCAAAATCCTCCGGCGTGCTGACGAGTCCCTTGCCGAAGAAAATCTGCCAGTAACGATTCATGATCACGCGGGCCGTGAGCGGATTTTCCTTGGCCAGTAGCCATTGGGCGAGCCCCAGACGATTGCGGGGCGCGTCCTCCTGGAGCGAGGAAAAGGGCGCCGGGACCGCTGGCGCTACCGGTTCCGCTGGCTTGTCGTACGCGCCTCGGCTGAGGATGAAGGTTTGGCGGGGTGTTTCTAGATGGTCCATTACCATCATGCGCGGCAGGCTCGCCGCGAAACGCTTGCGTTCGGTAACGGCTTCGCGCAGTGCGCTGAGCTTTGTGCCATAGTCTGCCAACGTTGTTTCAAAGTGTTTTGCGAGTTTTTCTAGCTGTTCGGGATTGCGATTCTCCACATCCACTTTGAGGAGGGTTTGAATCTCTTCCGGGAGTTCGTCGGCCGGGGAATGCTTTGCATTTTCGCGATCCTGCTCATCTGCCAGGACTTCCGCTGCCGCTTGCTTGACCTGCTGATCGAGTTCTGCCAGACGGCGATCGTCTGCCTCGGTTGTCACGGTCACTGCGGGTTCCATTTTACCGCTCCGTCCCTTGCCGGTTTCCGAGGTATTATTGAAAAAGGCATAGAAGCTGTAATAGTCGTTCATGCTCAAGGGGTCGTATTTATGATCGTGGCAGCGGCAGCATGTCAGCGTAAGGCCAAGCCAGACTGCACCAACGGTCTCCGTGCGGTCCATCACATTCTCCACGCGGCTCTCCTCGGCGATGCGGCCTCCTTCGCCGTTGTGCATGTTGTTGCGGTTGAAACCGGTGGCAATCCGCGTAGCCAATGTCGCGCCCGGGAGCAGATCGCCGGCGATCTGCTGGATCGTAAATTGGTCGAAGGGCATGTTCGCGTTCATTGCCTCAATGACCCAATCTCGCCACGGCCACATGGTCCGCTCTGGATCCCCTTGGTAGCCATTGGTGTCGGCGTAGCGTGCCGCATCAAGCCAGTCCCAGGCCATCCGCTCGCCGTAACGGGGCGAAGCGAGCAGTCGATCGACCACCTTCTCATAGGCGTGATCGGATGGGTCGCTCAGAAACGCGTCGATCTCCGGAAGTGTTGGTGGGAGCCCGGTTAAATCAAGGGTAACACGTCGGATCAGCCTCGCTCGTGAGGCCTGATCGGAAGGCTGAAGATTTTCTCTTTCCAGTTGGGCGAGGATAAACCGATCGATTGCATTGTGCCCCCAATCGGCAGCAGTCTCTTGCGGAGGCTGGGGCCGGACGGGCGGGATAAGCGACCAATGCGGTTGCCATGACGCGCCGCTTGAAACCCATTGAAGCACGGCTTGCTTCTGTTCCTCGGTGAGGGTGAGTTTTGATTCGGGTGGAGGCATGCGTTCGCTCGGATCTTCCGCAAAGATGCGTTCAATCAGGAGGCTCTCTTCTGGCACTCCCGGCACGATGACCCCCCCTTGTTTGATCGCGCCTTTGCGCTCATCGAGTCGGAGATCCGCTTCACGGGTCGCCTCGTCCACACCGTGGCAATGGAAGCAATTTTCGGCAAGTATCGGGCGAATGTCCTGGTCAAAGTTGACCTGCAGCGAGGGATCCCCCGTCGCCGTCAGGGGCGTTGCCGCGCATACGATTAGGAACAGCAGAACGCTCAGAGAATGGAAAGCTGATTTTGGCCGAGTCACGGCTTTCCCCAGAAAGCAAAAGGAGTTTTTTATAGTATAACCGAATCTGGCACAGCCTACCGGCCTTGATGTTCCGCCCAGGAGGCGTTTCGGTTGTTGCCTCGCAGCATGGTTGCTTAACGATCCTGGGGTCGTCTGCCCAAATGGGACAAAAATTCCACAAGATCGCGGAGATCGAATAGGTTCAGATACTTGTGCATGTCTTCGGGCATTGCACTCTTGCCGCTAAAGCGATCTTCAATGCTCTCCACCGCGATATCGATTTTTTGCCTTTCCGGTGTAAGCAGCTGCAACCACTGGTCATCTTCCGACTGCACAATGCCCGAGATGACACGTCCCTCGTCGGTGGTAATCACCGTTGTTTCATAGCCTTTGGAAATCTTTGCGCTCGGCAACACAATGGATTCAAGCAAGTACTCGCGGGTTTGCTCAATCCCTACACGGGTCAGTGGCGGTCCCGCAGTACCTCCGACTTTTTTCACCTGATGGCAGCGGAGGCATCGTACTTCCATGCGGCCGATGAATAAGTCTCTGCCTCTCTCATAATCGCCTCCCTGCAGCGCTGCCCGATAGGCCGCCAGGGAGTCCTCTGGGGGGAAGGAATTTTTGTAGCTCGCCAGTTTGTCAGTCACGTCCGGATCGCTCCGCCCTGCGGCCGCCTGCAGGAGATCAAGCTGTAAGGTCTCAGGGAAATCGCCGCTGGGCAGCTGATCGAGCCAGACGGCCAGGGCCTCATCGACGTGAGCATCCCGCAACGTGCCGAGCGTCGCGCGCGCCTGTTGCCGCTCTACAAGGGAACGGCTCGTTTCCACGAGCGGAATCAGCCGTGCGGCTGCCCGTTGCGGATGGCGTTGGGCCAGGATGCGTCCGGCGGCGATTCGCAGTTGAGGATCAGGGTCTCCCAGGGCCCGTTCGACAATTTCTGGCGCGCGGACATCCTCATGCTGAGCGAGCAGCTGCATGGCAGCGATCCGGGTCGCAGGCAATTCCTCGCTGTCGTCGGCCCAGCGGGCCAGGATGTCATTGCCCGCGGATAGCTCGTAGTGGGCCAGGAGCTCAATCAGCTCCTGTTTGATTGCGGGGCTGGCATTTTGTAACACCGCCGTGATGTTCTCCTGCAGGAGGCGTTTGACTACCTCCGGGTCGCGTTGTGGGAGCGGCCGGTAGAGGTTGACCACTCGGTCCAGGGGGCCGGGATCTTGCCAGCTGGCCAGGAACGCAGCAGCTTGGCGCCGCAGTCGATCGGGATTGGAACTCTCGGCAAGAAAGCGGACCAGATTTTGAGCCTGCTGTACCTGGCCAAATCGCAAATTCGCGTTGAGAATCCGCCGCAACAGCGGTTCGCTGAGCGAAAGGTTCGGGGGTCGGTTTTCGCCCGCTTCCAAATAGGGTTCGATCAGGGCAGCGAGCTGTTCACGGGCTCCCTCAATCGGAACGTCGTTGATCGCGCGGGCCGCTTCGATCACCAGCTGCTCTTCCTCGTCCTGGAGGAATGCCGAGATGCGCTCGTCCTCCATTCGCCGCAGGGCGAGCAACACGCCGAGTCGTACCGAGCGGTTCGGGTCCGCAATATGCGGCACGAGCAGTTCGGCGTCATCCAGGGAGACGAGCCCCATCACGCCGGCATGGCGAAGGTAGGGATCGCGATCCGCGTTGTCCCGCAACATTTCCAACAGTGGTTCGACCGCCTCCGGGTTTCCCAGCTTGCCAATCGCCGTGGCCGCCAGCATGCGGACGTGTGGCGCGGGATCTTGGAGTAAGGGCATGAGGGGATCGCTGGCATTGTGGCAACGGGCATCTCCCAGGACCTTGGCCGTTTGCGCGCGCACGTGGGCGTCCGGGTCGGTCAGCAGCGGAATGATCGGTATGAGGCGAGACGGATCTTCCCGTCCGGCAATTCCCAGTCCCCAGAGGGCATGCAACCGGGCCAAGGGGTTCCGGGGGTGACGGGCTACCTCGAGCAGCGGTGCACGACCCGCATCGCCTTTTGCTACGAGTGCCAGTTGCGCGGCCAGACGTACCCGCTGATCGGGATCGGCAAGCAACCCGGCCAGTTCCTTGTGGTCCCGCTCTGCCATGCCAGCGAGCATCCGCTGCTTTGTGGCCCGTGCCGCGTCACGATCTGAGGGAGTGGGATTGTCCACCCGGTAGAGGCGACCCTTGTTTGCCGGATTCCAGGCGGCGGCCCAGTCAGAGACGTAGAGCCCGTCGTAGCCGAATTCGACATCCGAGCAGGAAAGCCCCCAGAGAAATTTGTGGATATTGTCAATTTCAAAAGAGGCACCGCGCGGTTGGATCCGGAATGCATAAACCCCCGTCCTTGCCGCCGAGCCGTTGTAGTCGCACATAAACATGTGGTCGCGGTAGCGGTCGTCGAGTCCCGTACCCGGATACGAGGCGACCCCGGCAGGCCCATTCCCCAAATGCGCGATCGGAGGCACGATCCAGGCCGCTTGGTCTTCAAATTGCAGATGCCAAAGGCCCTCCGCATTCCAGGGACCGCGGAGATACTCCTTGTCCCCCATAAATTGCAGGCCGATATTCCAGCCACTGTCTCCCCCTTCCACCACATGCACGATCCGCGCCTTGTCGCCACCATCGGAATTGTTATCACCGGTAAACAGGTTGCCGTACACGTCGCAGGCCAAATCCTGCGGATTGCGCAGCCCCGTGTGGAAAATTTCCAACTCGGTGCCGTCCAGATTGCAGCGGAGGACTGCGCCACAATCGGGTGAGGAGACCTCCCCTGTGGCCGTTTTTACCTGCAGCCCGCGGTCGCCAATCGTCCAATAGAGCCGACCGTCCACATGCAGCAACGGACCATGCATGTCGTGACCTCTCAGCCCGACATGGACCCCATAACCATGACTGAGTGATTTACGAGATTCCGCCACCCCATCCCCGTCGCCGTCCTTGAGATACCAGAGGTCGGGAATACTGGTAAATATAACTCCATCGTCCATCGCCAGTACGCCCGCCGCAGGCCCCGTTGCGAGCGTATGGAATCCATCGGCAAACACAGTCGATCGATCTGCGACCCCGTCGCCGTCCCGATCTTCGAGCATCCGTACCCGCTCGTGGTTGCGGGCGAAGTCGTTTGCTTGCGCGCCATGTTTTCGCCGGTGCATGGCAATGCGATCTTCGACGCTGCGGCAGGCCAGATCCTCCTGCAGATTGGTCGCTTCCGGGGCATTCCCATAACGAAAGGTCTCGACGACAAAAAAACGGCCTGCAGGACCGATACTGAAGGCGACCGGGTTGGCGAGCATCGGTTCGGCGGCAAAGAGTTGTACACGCAGTCGCGGATCGAGGGTGAATCCGGTCATGGCCTTTTCTGCCTGGTCCGAGGCCCCTTCAATTTGCGGATCGAAAGGGGGCGTCTCTTCCCCAGCCCAGAGTTCTGACGGAGGCAGCTGAAAAAACGCCAGCAGGCAGACCCCGAGCAGCAGATTTTGGG
>JAUWIQ010000335.1 GCA_030605285.1 Planctomycetota bacterium | reverse complement strand
GGCCATCGCCGCCAGTTTCTCTGGGAAACGGGGGCAGGGTTTACGGGCCTGGCACTGAGCAGCCTGCTCGATGCCGACGGTTTCTTCACCGGAAAGGCGGCGGCGATGGACTACAATCCCCTCGCCTTCAAGGTGGCCCATCTCCCGGCCAAGGCCAAACAGTGCATCTTTCTCTTCATGTATGGCGGGCCCTCGGCAGTCGATACGTTTGACTACAAGCCGGAATTACAAAAGCGGGACGGCCAGGAAATCTCGATCGAGGTCCGGCGCCATCAGGTTAAGAAAATGAAGTTACTGGCCTCGGAGCGCAAATTCGCCCGTCATGGCGAATCGGGGCTCTGGTGCAGCGACGCCTTTCCACACATTGCTCGGCACGTCGACAAGTTCTGCGTGATCAAGACACTCCAGGCCGATTCCTTCGCGCACGGTTCAGCGGTCCTGCAGATGAATAGCGGCCAGATTATCCTGGGTTCACCCACACTCGGCTCCTGGCTCTCCTATGGGTTGGGCAGCGAAAATCAGAACCTACCCAGCTTTGTCGTGATGCTCGATCCGCGAGGCGGGCCCATTCCAGGCGCGCACAACTGGTCGAGCGGCTACATGTCGGCGGCCTACCAGGGAACCCAATTCCGCAGTAAGGGAGATCCTATTCTGGATCTCTCTCCCACCGACGGGATGTCCTTGCAGGGACAACGGGATCAACTCAAGACTCTCGAATTGCTCAACGCAGACCATCTGGCTGAGCGACCGGAACTGAGCGACCTGATCGCGCGGATCAAGAGCTATGAGTTGGCCTTCCAACTCCAAAGTACTGCACCGGAAGTGATGGACTTCTCGGATGAAACGCAAAAGACGCTTGAGAGCTACGGACTGTACGACAAAAAGCCCGCTCACAAACTCTCGATCGGATCGACTCACTTTGGACGGCAGTGCCTTACCGCCCGGCGGTTAATCGAACGAGGAGTGCGGTTTGTGCAGATCTACTCTGGCGGCGGTCATCAGCAGCAGAACTGGGACGCCCATAACGGGATGGAGGAAAATCTCAAGATCCACGCCCCCGAGGTCGACCGGCCGATCGATGCCCTGCTCACGGACCTCGAGCAGCGGGGGATGCTTGATGAGACGCTCGTCGTTTGGGGCGGCGAGTTCGGCCGCCAACCGGTTTCCCAGAGCGAACAGCGGGGACGCGATCACAACCCCAAAGGTTTTCTCTACTGGATGGCCGGCGGTGGTGTAAAGGCGGGGCACACCTACGGCGAGACCGACGAACTGGGGATGGAGGCGGTCGAGAACCCGCACCATCTCCGCGACCTGCATGCGACGATCCTCCATTTGATGGGACTCGATCATACCCGTCTCACCTATTTCCATGCGGGTCTGGATCGCAAGTTGACAGGCGTCAAAGAGGCACACGTGATCCACGATCTGATCGCCTAAGACATTCGGAACCCCTTTCTGTAGCCCGCTTTTCCAGTGCGCGGGGTCCATAATTGATTTGTGTCGGATGGCGTGGCATATTACAGCCTCTGCAATTTCATTGACACCGCAAGCTGGGACCTCTGATGTTAAGAAATACGAGCGTCGCACCCCTCTTCTTTTTATCTTTTGCTGCAACTGTTTCTGCGGACTGGAACGCAGAAAAAATCCACGAAGTAAGCGGCTTTCAGATCCCCGAGTGCGTGGTCATCGATGAAGCGCGAGGCACGGCCTACGTTTCCAATGTCAATGCCGCCAGAGAGGGAAAAGGTTACGACCGCTTCTGGTCCCATGACGGTAACGGTTTCATCTCACGGTTTTCACTTCCGGAACCGGACTCTGCCCCGATATGGCAAAAAAGCAATGCGGACTTTCGTTTCAGTGGTCCCAAGGGGATGTGTATCCTGGGCGACTCGCTTTATGTTACGGACATCGATCGTGTGCTGCGATTTCCGCTAGATGGCAAGCAGCCGCCCAAGGTGATTCCGGTCCCGGGTGCCAAAAAGCTCAATGACATGGCCAGCGATGGAAAGTTTGCCTACGTGACCGATTCCGGAGCGGGTAAATGCTACCGTCTGCATCCGCGCGGCAACCACGAAGAAATTTTAGCCCCTGTGGGGATTAATGGGATCACGTTTTCTGGCGATAAGATGTACGGCGTGAGCTGGGCACTGCGCGACATCTATGAACTTGACCCCGAGGGGGTAAAGCCACCCCGCGCCTTTGGCCTGACCGATTATTTCAAGACACCTGATGGGATTGAAGTACTCCAGGACGGGACGTTTGTCGTTTCTGACTCGGAAGGGAATCAGGTGCTTGCCGTTTCTGCGGACGGTCGCAGCGTTGCCAAGCTAATCGAATGCTCGGCCCCGGCAGATATTGGGATCGACCGTAAACGTGGCCTACTTTTTGTCCCTCGTTTTTTCGACAGCCGGGTGAATGTTTACCGGCTTAAAAACAATTGATCCTGCACTGCCTGACCGGAAGGGTCAACACGAGCGGCGTAGTCGTTTTCCAGCAACTCAACTTTTAACCCGACGAGGCACTCCCATGTTGGTTGGCTGTGGCGAATGGGGCTTCCGCGAGATGCCCCTGGAGCGGCATTTTGAGATCTGTCGCGATTTTGGATTCCAGTGGCTCGAATTCGGCATCGGGGGTGGGCAGACCGGCAGACTGCCGGAAGAGCCTACGGAGCAGGATATTGCCGCCTTTCGCGCACTCGGAGAGCAGTTCGGTATTGAAACGCCTTTCTGTTGTGTGGAAAACGACTTCACACTCGCCGAGGCGGACGCGCATCAGAAGATGCTCGTAAAAACCCTCGCGCAGATCCAAGCGGCCGCCGCCTGTGGCGCAACGCATGTCCGTCTGTTTGCCGGTTTTACACCCGTGATTGCAATGAACAACAGTATCTGGGACCGAATGTTTGACGCCTTTGCCCGCTGCGATCTCCTTTGTGAGCAGCTCAACATGCAGATTGCGATTGAAACGCACGGGGCGATCCATTTTGACTCCCAAGGGGCCGCCATCCACAGCCATACGGTCTCCACCCATCCGGATGCAATCAGGCATCTACTCGAAGGCCTGCCAACGCGTGTGGGGTTCAACTACGATCCTGGGAACCTCAAGCCCCTGGCCGAAGGTGACCCGCTATTGAGGCTCGATCTGATCGACTCACGGATCAACTATTGCCACCTCAAAGACTGGCGGCCAAGTGGCGAGGGCTGGGTTGCCTGCGCGATCGGCGACGACGATCTCGATTATGGAACCCTCTTTGAGCGCATGTCGTTTGACGGGGTCTATCTGATTGAGTACGAGCCACTCGAGGACCCGCTTGAGGGCATTGAGCGGAGTCTCGATTACCTGCACCGCACGGTCGACGTGGTGCAACTGCGCAGCTAGTCGGGCGGATTCCGAGTCGATGCCCGCCAGGTGGGGGGAACTGCATCCCCGAAATTCTCCACGGACAAAACCGTGAATCCTTAAAAGCGCTGATTATTACACGCGTTTGCAGCGTGAGCCCGTTGGTTACCGAGGGTAAAGCAGGGG
>JAUWIQ010000370.1 GCA_030605285.1 Planctomycetota bacterium | reverse complement strand
TTCCGACAGCATGCTCGCCGCGCTGGTCCGCGCTGAATATTCCCAGCCCACTCCTGTGCAGGCAGGGCTGATTCCCAAGGCGCTCCAAGGCGTTGATTTGATGGGGCAAGCCCGTACAGGTACCGGCAAGACCGCCGCGTTTGCAATTCCGATTCTTGAGCGGCTTGCAACGGAGCGGCGCAGTGGCCCGCAGGCGCTGATTCTTGTACCGACGCGCGAATTAGCGGTACAGGTTCGCGATGAGATCGCAAAACTGGCACATGGCCAGCGGGCTCGAGTTCTCGCTGTCTACGGCGGGAAGCCGATTCGGGGCCAGACTGAAAAGCTGAATCGAGGGGCAGAAATCGTGGTCGGTACACCAGGTCGAATTCTGGACCACATAGGCCGTGGCAGTTTGCGCATGGACAGTCTGACTGTTGTGGTTCTTGACGAAGCCGATCGAATGCTCGATATCGGTTTTCGGCCTGACATCGAAAAGATTTTGCGCCGTTGCCCTAAAGAACGACAGACCTTGTTACTGAGTGCCACGGTGCCTGGGCCTGTTGAAAGGTTGGCACGCCGATACATGCGAGACGCGGAGTCGTTGAATTTTTCACCAAAAGAAATTGCCGGCGATACGATCGAGCAATTTTACTTTACCGTAGACCAGGATCGAAAATTTGAGTTGTTAAGACGATTGATGGATCGTGAAAAACCTAGACAGGCTATTGTGTTTTGTCGAACAAAAAGAGGTACGGACCGCTTAGCTACGAGATTGGCTAAGCGACAACCAGAAGTTTCCTGCATCCACGGCGATTTGCATCAAAGCGCGCGAGATCAGGTGATGGCAAAGTTTCGAGAGAGCAGGATAAGGATTTTGATTGCGACCGATGTGGTGGGGCGGGGAATCGATGTCAGCGGGGTGTCGCACATCATCAATTACGATATGCCCACATTCTGCGATGATTACATACACCGCGTGGGCCGCACAGGTCGGATGAGCAAAGAGGGTATTGCCGATGGTGTTGCCTATACCTTTGTCACTCCCGAAGAAGGCATTGAACTGACAAAAATAGAGGTGCGAATCAACAAGCTTTTAGTACGAGATGAAATATCAGATTTTGAGCCGGTTCGAAAGAAACAGGAAGTCATGGAAGAGTCTACAGCGCCCACCAAGCCGGCGCCTCCGCAGTTGAAAAAGGGAGGCCGACCTAAACGCCGCATTCGTCGCGCGCTTTAGACTGCGCATCTGCAATGGGAGGTCACACTCGTTGCCGCAGTTCGGGGGGCCGGAGCGGATTCTCACTGTGAGAACCAATGCAGGAAATCCGCCTCTGGACGTAACTTGCATAAGATGTAGTAGCCCACGGTCAGCCCGATTGCAGCGGAAACGACGTTGCCAATAAGGAAAATGATTCGACGAATCCTTTTCTGTCGTTTCCGTTCGGTTTCCGGGTCCGGTTCGTATGAGACTGCGGCTGCTCCTCCTGCAACCGGTTCCTTGATCTCCTCGCCTGCCGGCATAGAAGTGGTCCTCGTTGCAGAGGAGGAGCTTTGCGGGGATGTCTCCGTCGCGAGGCTTTCCGAGGCTGGCAGCTTGTTCGTGGGCGTGTCTCGGAGTGGATTGGCAGGGGAACCATTCCCCGCAGTGTTGGGCCGCGCTGTTTTAGCGGGTGGGGGTGGCTTGTCGGTCGGCTTCTGGTCGGGAGTGGGACCGATCTCCGTATCGATCTCAAGGGCTTCGTCCAAAAGGCTTGCCAAATTGGCCCTTTCCTGCTGCTCCACGATTTGTCGCCAGCGACCGAGTTCCGCAACACTCAGGCCTCGTTCACGTTCAAGCTCGACGGTCGCACGATGATCCAGTTCTGGGATTGTGGCTTCGACGGAGAGTCGGGCGTTCGTTTCATAGACAAAGGTAATCTGGACTACATGCCCCTTGGGCAGATTGGCTGGAAGCTGGCGGAGTACCGAGCGCCCGATTTGAGAGCACAAACCAGGATCCGTACTTTCTCCTTCAAGGACCAGCACGACGACTGATTGTTGACCTGCGCTTTGTGTGACAAAAGGCCGCATCACGCGAGCTGGTAAGGGTGTGTTACGAGGAATGACAATCATGTTTTCGCGTCGTAGTGTGCCCTGATCGATTCCCTGAATTCCAAGACTGTGGGCGCAAACATCGGTGACATGAAATTTGGTTTCTTGATCACCGGCCTGTTTCGTCAACTGGTAAGATGCAAACAATGCGGCTCCACGCGCAACCGCTTCATCCGGATTGATTGAACGGTCTGGAGAACTACCAGAAAGTTGCTCGATCATTGCAGATACCATCGGCATGCGAGTTGAACCGCCCACGAGGAGAATGCAAGAGATATCCGACCACTGGAGTCGCGCGGCGGTGAGAACTTGTCGGGTTGTAAATGAGGTACGTTCCAAAAGTCCCTGGCTCATTTTCTCAAATTCACTACGGTGGACCTTGATTTCATCACTGATACCCTGGTATTCAACACGGACCACCGCATGTTCGCGCAAACTGAGTGTGTGTTTACTGTCTTCAACGGTTCGCACGAGGTTCTCCATGGCCATCGGATCAGAGGAAATGTCGATACCATGTTGGGCCTGAAATCGCTCCGCGACATGATTCGCTAATAATTGGTCCCAATCTCGGCCTCCTAATTGCACATCGCCATCGGTGGCCAACGTCTGAATCTTGCCGGATGCGAGTTCGATGATAGTGACATCAAATGTTCCGCCCCCCAGATCATAGACGAGAACACGCATCCTATTCTGTGGTTCACCCGTGGCGCTGAGATAGCCCAGTTGTTCGCCGAACGCCAGGGCAGCGGCGGTCGGCTCGTTGACAATGTCGAGCAGATCGATCCCGGCAATTTGCGCTGCGTCGGCCGTCGCTTTGCGGCGAGGTTCGTCAAAGTAGGCTGGGACCGTGACAACTGCTCTGAAATCGGAGCCCACCGTGCTGGTAACATCCTCTTTGAGCCTGGAAAGGATGTAGCCTAGGATCGCCTCCGGTGGAATCTGTTGACCTTGAATAGGGCGAGAATAAAAGCTACTGCCGATCTCTCTCTTGGCACATTCGGCAACGCGGTCCGGAGTCTCGTTGGCTGCCTTTTTGGCTGCTTTTCCGACCACGCTCTCCTCATCATCAAAAAGCACGCCGCTCGGGGTCAGCAGGTCGCCATGCAAATTACGGATAATCGCCGAGCGACCTTGGGGATCGACCTTTGCCACCACGGAATAGGTGGTCCCCAGATCAATCCCAACTGCAATCGGTGTGCCCATGCTTTTGATACTAACGATCCAACTCTAAGTTCTCAAGA
>JAUWIQ010000034.1 GCA_030605285.1 Planctomycetota bacterium | reverse complement strand
TCTGCTAGAAAAACTTCCTCTCCCTCGCTGCCCACCCCGAGCGGTTCGTGGACCAGATCGATGTCGGTCGATCCGGCCAGGGCGTAGGCCACCACCAGCGGCGGGCTGGCCAGATAATTGGCTTTCACAAGCGGATTAATCCGGCCTTCAAAATTGCGGTTTCCGCTCAATACGGCCGAGGCGACCAGATCGGCCTCCTGCACCGCCTGGGCGACCGGCTCGGGCAGCGGTCCACTGTTGCCGATACCCGTGGTGCAGCCGTAGCCGACCGTATAAAACCCGAGTTTCTCCAGATAGACGCTCAATCCCGAGGCGTTGAGGTAATCGGTCACCACCCGCGAGCCGGGCGCGAGGCTCGTCTTGACGTAACTCGGGACGGTCAGGCCCGCCTCGACCGCATTTTTTGCGAGCAGGCCTGCTGCGAGCATCACCGAGGGATTGCTGGTGTTTGTGCAGCGCGTGATCGCTGCAATCACGACCGCCCCGTGTGTGATTTCGGTCGATTGCCCGTTGTCGGCCACCGCGGCGGTCCGCGCGACGGCCGCCTCATCGAGTGCAAACCCCCGCTCTGCCACCGGTGCCCGCAGCGATTTGCGGAACGACGCTTTCATCTCGGAGAGCGGAACGCGGTCCTGTGGTCGCTTGGGGCCGGCCAAGCTCGGTACAACATCGCCCAGATCGAAACGGACCTCTGCGCTGTATTCCGCGGTACTCTCGCCTGTTCGGAACAGCTGATTCTCTTTGGTGTAGCGTTCCACCAACTCGACATGTGACGCCTCGCGGCCAGTTTGACGCAGGTAGGCGAGAGACTCCTCGTCGATGGGAAAGAAACCCATCGTTGCGCCGTACTCGGGCGACATGTTGGCGATCGTGGCCCGGTCGGCGAGCGACATGCTGGAAACGCCATCGCCATAAAATTCGACAAACTTGCCGACCACTTTCTCTTTGCGCAAAATCTCGGTTACCGTAAGCACTAGATCGGTCGCAGTCACGCCGGGGGGTAACTCGCCGCTGAGTTCAAAGCCAACCACCTCGGGCATCAGCATGTAAATCGGTTGCCCGAGCATTGCCGCCTCGGCCTCGATGCCACCGACGCCCCAGCCGAGCACGCCCAGGCCATTGATCATCGTGGTGTGGCTGTCAGTTCCCACGAGCGAGTCGGGCAGGGCAACCTGCCCATCACCATGGGGCCGCAGGAAGACACCTCCGGCCAAATATTCGAGATTGACTTGATGGACGATCCCGACCCCGGGGGGCACCGCGCGGAAATTGTCAAACGCCCCCTGCGCCCAGTGCAGCAGTTCGTAGCGTTCGCGATTGCGCGAAAACTCCAAATCGACATTAATCTCCAGCGCATCGGGTGAAGCAACGCGATCGACCTGCACCGAGTGATCGATCACCAGATCGGCGGGAATCAGCGGATTGATTTTATCGGGATCGCCACCGAGTCGGTTCATGGCGCTTCGCATCGCGGCCAGATCGACGACTGCCGGGACACCCGTAAAATCCTGCAAGATCACGCGGGAAGGAAGAAATGGAATTTCTACTGCTGCAGCCGTGGGTGACCAGCCCGCAAGATTGCAGACATCCTGCTCGGTAACCCGTACGCCATCGCAGTGGCGGAGTACCGATTCGAGCAGCACGCGAATGGAAAATGGCAGCCGGGAAACCGTGCAGAGCCCCGCCTCTTCGAGCTTCGCAATGCGATAGATCCCAGCGGGTCCCGAGCCCGTTTCAAACTTCTCAAGTGCGGACCATGGATTGTTGGGGGGAGCCATGGCACCTTGTTGAGGATGTGGACAAAGAGGACCTGCGGCAAGGACTACCGTGGGTCGAATACGACGATCTTAGCCTATAAAACTCGTTTTGTCGGGGGAGGTCCTTGCGGACCTCCGCAGTGCCGAGGCGGGAGGGCCGTTAGCTGTGGGATCGTTCCACGCCGAATTCCAGCCGCATTTGCGAGTCATCTTCACCATCCGGATCCAGTTCCTTGAACAGCAAACTCGGCTGGATGTCATGATTGTGCTGATATTTGTCGCTCTGATATTCCGTGATTTCCCCCGTGATTTCATGATAGAAGATTTGACAGATGGGGACTCCAGGGTAGATGCGAACCGGCTGGACGGCAAACATTTCCAAAGTCCAGAATCCACAGAAACCGGCGTCGCCAAAGCCGCCCGTGACATGGACAAACAGCCCCAGCCGCGCGACGGAACTGCGGCCATCGATCATCGGCACAAGATTGTGTGTTTCGGTTCGTTCGGCGGTCCGACTCAGGTACAACTTGTTGGGATTGAGTACGTAACCTTCGCGAGGTATTTCGATGCGGCGCACACGGTTTGCCTTGCGCATATCGAGAACCACTTCCTCATAGGTCATCAGTTCATCATGTAAGGTCAGGTTGTAACTGTTGGGATTGAGATGCGATTCGTCAAAGGGGTCAATCAGAATATCGCTGTGAAGACGACTTTGGATTTGATGACCGGAGAGAATCATGTTTTGCTTCCAAATTGCTCGCAGGGAGTCCTTGGACTGCCTCTGAGCAAACCCTTTATTTATGGTCCACACCAATCTGTGGACAAAATGTATTCAGTGAGCATTCCTGACAACGCGGGCGACGAGCCATACATATAAGGCGACCGTGCTGAATCGTTCGGTGGCTGAAGTCAATCCAATCCTTTCTGGGCAACTGGGCATTGAGATCGGACTCGATCTTGACGGGGTTGGTCTGCTCTGTCAGTCCCAATCGTCGCGATATCCGTGATACGTGCGTATCGACCACAACCCCCGACGCGATACCAAACGCATTTCCTAATACCACATTTGCAGTCTTGCGACCAACACCCGCCAGGCTCACGAGGGCATCCAGATCCTCGGGCACTTCGCCATCGTAACGATCATGCAGGGCCTGACAACAGGCCTTGATATTTTTGGATTTGTTGCGGAAAAAACCGGTACTCTGGATTGCCTTTTCCAGGCTCTGCAGTGGCAGTCGGGAAAAATCGGCTGCCGTCCGGTACTTTTTATACAAATCCTCTGTGACCTGGTTCACACGTTTATCGGTACACTGGGCCGAGAGAATGGTTGCGACTAGAAGTTGCAATGGATTGTCGAAGCAGAGGGAACACTTTGCATCGGGATAAGCCTTTTTCAACGCCCGCACGACCCGAGCGGCGCGACGCTTTTTCTCGGAGGTGGCGACCACGGTGGCGATTTGTCCTGTCTGCAGGCAGTTTTCTGTCGACCGGTCGGCAAGCGGGACACCCGCTCCAGGGCGGTCATTCTGTCGTAGTGAGGAACAGTATGTCAAGTAATTGGCATCGGCAGGATGCCGAGCAGGTGGAGGTAAAACCGGCCAAAATAATAGTTTCCCTGGCCCTAGAACAAGGACTTGCTTATAATTGGGCCATCAGGATGTGGATTTACAGAGGTTTCCCCGTGGATGAGAAATAGGTTGTCCGCCAATGGTGTCAAGAAGCTGAGGTCAAGGAAATGTTGGAAAACATGGAGTATGAACCACGGTATCTTGAGGGGATTCGTCACTTCAACGCCTGCGAATTTTACGAAGCCCATGAAGTCTGGGAGGAATTGTGGGCGGATTGTCGAGGGCCCATTCGAGAATTCTATCAGGGATTGATTCAAGTTGCCGTCGCCCTGCATCATTTTGGTAACGGAAACATTCGCGGCGCGATAAAACTCTATCACAGCAGTCGCAAGCACCTGCAACCCTATTTCCCAAATCATTTAGGTTGCGATACTCGCCATTTGTTTATTGAAATGGAGGAATGCTTTGCTGAACTGCTCGAGGGCAAGGAGGATTTTCCGAGTATCAAGATGAATCCGGAATTTATTCCAGAAATTCATCTCGATCCAGTTCCCTCAGTGATTGGCGGAGAGCAGCAATGTGGATAGTACTCGGTTAGTGGTTCCCTTACGGAGCAGGTACCGGATGATCGTTGGATAGGAGAGTTGGGTGGGGAAATGAATGATCTGTCGTTTGATCCGGGCATTTTTTCGGGGCGCGTACGGCTGGTTCCCGTACCTCAACTGGTGATGTTTCCCCATGTCATACAGTCGCTGCATGTATTTGAACCGCGGTATCGGTCGCTTCTTTCTCACGCCCTTCGAGATGATCAGTTGATTGCGATGCCGGTTCTGACATCTGGACCTAAGGTCGCTTGCAGTCTGCCGTCACTGGAGCCCGTTGCCTGTCTAACGAAGATTATATCGCATCAGCGGTTTGGGAATGGAAGATCCAACTTGCTGGTGGCAGGTGTCGCTCGAATTCGTTTGTTGGACGAACTGCCACCCGACGAGATGTATCGACAGGCTCGGGCCGAGATTCTTTTTGAGCATTCCAGTTGTGCAAGTAGCGAGGAGACGGCTACGATGCGAACGGTGTTGGTCGCCGCCTTTAAGAAGCAGTTGACGAAACAGGTTGAGGATCTAGCGTGTCTCGATGATCTGCTCGATCGGCAAGTGTCTCTCTCGGTGTTGACCGATCTCATTGCGCATACATTGGAATTGGACTGGGCGACCAAGTTGCAATTGTTGTCCGACTCCGATGTGGACGGAAGGGTTGCCAGATTACGAGAGCGATTGGTCGAATCGGTGGTGGGACTCGTAGGTGCCAGCCAATTTCCGCCCGCTTTCAGTGAAAATTGAGTTGCTCCTCCCGCCGCGTTCTACGGGACAGGGTCGAGCCTGATAAGGGGTTTGCCGCGGCGGTCTTCTGGGAACGGATTCATCGCTGGCTTGACCATCACAGAAGGACCACTTACTATCGAACGGGTAACAAAAACGCGGAATGAATCAGCATGTCAACAAGCAAAGGCAACTTCCCACCGCTCGCTGGAAGCATGGCAGACGAATTAGAACAGTCAGAATATGCAGCCCAAGGAACGCACGTCGATCATGCCAGGATCGAACGGGCGGTCCGCGAGATTCTGTTGGCTGTGGGCGAAGATCCGGACCGCGAGGGTTTGTTGCAGACCCCGGCTCGAGTTGCCCGCATGTATGCGGAATTATTCAACGGTCTCCATGAGAATCCCTGCGACCACCTGAAGAAGTTTTTTAGCGAAGATTACGATGAAGTCGTCTTGGTTCGCGATATCAGTTTCAACAGCACCTGCGAACACCACTTGCTGCCATTCATAGGGACGGCCCACATCGGCTATCTCCCCGATGGCAAGGTCGTCGGGTTGAGCAAACTTGCTCGCGTGGTTGATATTGTGGCGCGACGGCCCCAGGTGCAGGAGCGGATGACGGAAACAATTGCCAATCTGCTGGAAAGCGAACTCCAGGCCAAAGGGGTCGCGGTAGTTCTTGAAGCCACCCATACCTGTATGACCGTCCGAGGCGTACGGAAACCGGGCAGTCTATGCGTCACTTCGGCGATGAAAGGCATCTTTCGAACCAACCTCTCGAGTCGGTCCGAAATTATGTCGCTGATCTATACCAATCGGCGGTAATAGACTGTGGCAATACTGTTTCAGTTTGTGGTGCGTTTAGCATTTGGGCTGGCGGTGGCGCTGTCGATCACCTCGTCCCGACAGGTTACCTCGGGCTTCTTTCGTAACCATCTCTATGTGACATTGGGCCTTTGTCTGCTGGCGACCCTGGTTGCCTATCAGGAAGACTGGATCTTGCTGAGTGGAACGACACTCGCAGCCGCGCTCTGCAGTTATATCGGCTCGGTTTGCTGGTTATATGAGCGCGCGGGTGCCGGAAGTAAGGTCACGATCCTGATGGGGGTCCTCACGCTGGCTGCCGCACTCCTTGCCACTGCGCCGCTGGCGGAAAAGCTGTCTGGCAGTCACCTTCCAGCAGCATTCGTGTTGTGGTGCTTGACTCCCTTGAGTAGCGGTCTGGTCCTGGGTTTGACGATGGGCGCGATGTTTCTCGGACATTGGTATCTCAATACGCCGACCATGAAGATGGCACCCCTGCAGCGCCTGTTAAGGCTGATGGTCCTTGCAATCATTCTGCGGGGTGTCCTTTGCGGCCTCGGCTTATGGATGCAGTGGGGAGCGGAAAGTTCCGTGATCTCGGCGGGTGGAATGTTTATCGTGCTGCGCTGGCTGACAGGGATTGTGGCTCCGCTGGTTCTCGCCTGGATGGTGGCAAAAACGCTCGCGATTCCAAACACGCAGAGCGCAACGGGCATTCTCTACGTTGCGGTGATTACAACCTTTACCGGCGAATTGACCTCTCAGCTACTGTCCGCTGGGGCCGTTTATCCCTTATGATAGCTGCTATGGAACTTGCTTTTCGTTGCCCGCGATGCGAAAAAACTGGTCGTGCCTCGCTTACGGTCGAGGACTCAGAGCTGACCTGCGATCACTGTCGGGCGTCCTGGAATGTGCCTCAGGAAGTGATCGAATCAAGAGGTCACAGATTGCTTGATCTGTCAAAGTCAAGACTTGTTTGTGCGGAAGGACTTTCCTCAACGGCTTGGCGTCTCGCTGGTGGTGATCGGTTTGATTGCCAGTTGCTATGCTTGGTATCATCACCAAATATTTCTCACGTTTGGGATCCTTTTTACGACGGCTGCGATCGATGTCGTGCTTTATTTATTGGTTTCCGATGCCTTGGTCTGTTATTGTTGTGGCGCGCATTACCGGCGCTGTACGCTAATCGACCACAAGGGATTTAGTCTGGAGACACACGAGCGTTATCGCCAGGAGGCGGCCCGTCAGAAACAGGACGGAGCGGAACTTGGTGGTCTGCGGCCACATCAAGGCTCCGAGACAAATTAGTGCGCCGTAATGAACCCAATGCGGTATTGATGGACGATGGATCCGGAACGAGAGCGAATCCAGGATGACTTGCGGGGTTTGTTGCGCGGCGATGTCCGTTGCGATGACCTGTTCCTGCAGCTGTACGCCAGCGATGCAAGTATCTACGAAATCCGTCCGCTGGGTGTGGTTCGTCCGCGACACACTGCCGATGTCGTCGCCTGTGTGAAATATGCCGCTGAGAATGATATCCCCCTGCATGCCCGTGGGGCGGGCAGCGGGCTCGCCGGTGAGTCGCTGGGCAAGGGCATCGTGGTCGACTTCTCCCGTTATATGAACCGGATTGGCACCGTGACGGACGACACCGTGCGAGTTCAGCCGGGCGTGGTGCATGCCCATCTCAATCGCCTGCTTGCGGACTCCGGAAAAATATTTGGACCCGATCCCGCCATGAGCGCGGTGACGACGATGGGAAGTGTATTGGCCATCGACGCCTCGGGCAGCCATTGGCTTAAATACGGTTCCGCGCGACGGTCTGTCCGCTCCCTTCAAGTGGTACTGGCAGACGGCAGTCTGGTCGATTTGGCCCGGGAGCCGCTCGCGAGAACAGATGACCCGCAGCCGCGGCGACAGGAATTGGTCGCTGCGGTTGGCGGGATTCTGCAACGCGATGCCGCCCTGATCCAAAAATCGCAGCCCAAGACAAGGGTCAATCGTTGTGGGTATGGTCTGGCCGATCTCTTAACCGACGATCAGGTGAATATGGCCCGTCTTCTGGTTGGCTCGGAGGGAACTCTGGGGCTGATTACCGAGGCGACCGTGGGGATCGATCCGCTGCCCACAAGGCGTGGGGTTGTGTTGTTGCTTTTCGACCGCCTGGATAACGCGGCCCGCGCGGTGATGGACATCCTAAAAGAAGGTCCCAGTGCCTGCGATCTGTTAGACCGTCGCCATCTGGGGCTGGCCCGGGAGCACGATGTCCGTTTTGATTTATTGATACCTCCCGAAACGGAAGCCTTGTTGCTACTGGAGTTTGATGGGGAAAGTCTGGATATTTTGCGGGAAAGACTTCAGGCGACCGTAGATCGGGTTCAGCGGAACACGCGGTCGCTGATCGGGTCGCGAATCGCGGTTGATTCGGAGGACGTTGAAGTTTACTGGCAACTGGCTCGTAAAGTTGTCCCCACGCTGTACCGATTGAAAGGGACATCCCGCCCCCTGCCTTTCATCGAAGATGTGGCGGTAGCACCGGAGATGCTCCCTGAATTTTTGACAAAACTTTTTGGAGTACTCAAGCGACACCAGGTGACGGCTTCGATTTTTGGACACGCCGGACAGGGCCAGTTGCACGTACGGCCCTTGTTGAATCTGGCGGACCGCCGGGATATTGAGGACATGGAGCGGATTGCCCAGGAAGTTTATCAGGAAGTCTTGCAGCTCGGAGGCACGATCAGCGGCGAACATGGCGACGGCTTGAGCCGGACTCAATTTGTCCAACAACAATATGGATTGCTGTACGATACTTTTCGGGAGATCAAAAATACTTTTGATCCGAAGAATATTCTCAATCCAGGAAAAATCATCGGTCCGCAAGAAACCTTGACCTCCAACTTGCGTCCGGTTGGTACCGTGCCGATTGATTCGTCGAGTCAATCTGTGATAACCGCGGGCGAAAATCCTCACCCCACGATACAGCTGCAATTGAATTGGGATGCCGAGGAGATCGCCCATGCAGCAAGAAATTGTAATGGTTGTGGAGCGTGCCGATCCCAGTTGCCGGAGGTGCGGATGTGCCCCATCTTTCGGCTTGCACCCTGTGAAGAAGCATCACCACGGGCCAAGGCCAATCTATTGCGCGGTGTGCTGACAGGCCGGCTGGATGCCGAAACGATTTGCTCGGAAGAATTTAAGAAGGTGGCCGATCTTTGTGTGAATTGCCACCAGTGTCGGCTGGAATGCCCGGCAAGTGTGGATATTCCGAAATTGATGACAGAAGCCAAGGCAGCCCATTTGGCCGTTACGGGGATGCGGATGACCGACTGGCTGCTCGCGCACCTGGACTGGGTCGGTTCCTTTGGCTGTCGGTTCAGTCGCCTTCTGAATTGGGCCCTGGGAAATCGTGTGGCGAGGTTTTTTCTGGAAAAAACGTTGAACATTGCACAAGGTCGCAAACTGCCGCGGTTTTCCCGGCAGAGTTTCATACGTCAGGCGGCACGACGCCGACTGACACGGGCGGACCGTAGCAGTGGCTTGAAGGTGCTCTATTTTGTTGATGTCTATGCTAATTATCATGATACGGCATTGGCTGAAGCGACGGTGGATGTGTTGGAGCACAATGGCGTTTCTGTTTATGTCCATCCTGGGCAAATGCAGTCTGCAATGGCCATGATCACGATGGGCGCGGTAGATGAAGCCAAGAAGATCGCCAAATACAATGTTGATTTACTTGTGGAACGTATTCGCCAGGGGTTTCAGATTGTTTGTAGCGAACCTGCGGCGGCAAGCTGTCTGGTTCATGAGTATCCGAATATTTTAGGGACTGAAGATGCGCGTTTGGTCGCTGAGAATACGATGGAGGCCTGCACCTATCTCTGGAAAATGCATCAAGCTGGAGAAATGCGACTCGACCTCAAACCGCTCAGCACGGTGCTTGCTTACCACCAACCCTGCCACATGCTCTCGTTGGGCGTGGGCTCGCCGGGTGAAAATTTGCTCAAACTCATTCCGGGAATTACCGTGAATCGTCTGGAAAAGGGTTGTTCGGGGATGGCGGGAACTTACGGTTTGCGACGCGAAAATTATCGTAGCAGTCTGCGGGCCGGGTTTGATTTGATCGCGGCGGTCCGAGAGCCACACTATTTCGCGGGAGCTACCGAATGCAGTGGCTGCAAAATGCAGATGGAACAGGGAACGAGCAAACCGACCATCCATCCGGTGAAATTACTGGCCTGGGCGTATGGTCTGGCCTCCGCAAGGCAAAATCCACTTTCTCTCCGTAGTCAGGATTTGATTGTTTCTTAAATGTAGATGAGAATCGAAGTAAAGCTATTCGCCGCCGCGAGCCAGTTTGCAGACCTTGCGGTCGCTGTCGTTGATCTCCAGGGCCCCGCAACGATCGCGGATCTGCGGCGCGAATTGATTTTGCAATATCCGCAATTGGCACCACTTAGCAGTCATCTGCTGTTTGCAGTCGACCAGGATTATGCGACGGAGGACGCTGTGATCAACCCAACCCAGGAAATTGCAGCCATTCCACCAGTTAGTGGAGGTTGAAGGGATCGTCTCGAGTCGCTGGGGATGCGGCGGGAATTTACACGGAATATGATCATTCTTACAGAATCCATCATCCAGACGGAAGCACTGCTCGAAGAAGTCTCGGTACCCGAGGCCGGTGCGGTACTCTTATTCCTGG
>JAUWIQ010000014.1 GCA_030605285.1 Planctomycetota bacterium | reverse complement strand
GTACGGTGCGAAAGGGGAGTTGATAAACTAGAATCGCAAAAATCAAAAAACCGGCGGGATTAAACTGCCATGCCTGACGAAAGTACCCGTGAGCCAGTGCCACAAAGCAACGGGTCAGTCCGCAGCCCGGACAGTCCAAACCAAACAGGCGTTTCCAGGTACAGATGCCCGGAAGGATTCCCAAAAACGGTGCTTCCACCCCTCCCGATTTAGGAAGATTCAGCAAGACCGCCACGGAAAGGATCGCTGCCGACATGACAAGAATTGAAAGATGGTACCGATATCGAGATGAGGATTGTTTGGGAGCAGATAATGAGGCAGACGGATCCAGAGTCTCCTTAACGCCTGGACCACTCATGAGGACCGGTCCTTTTTCACCTTTGCGAGCGCCTCTTGAAACGTCTCGAGTTGCCGCCGAATGAGGCCTGAATGAGGTTCGAGGCGTGCAGCCTCGGCTTGATATTTGACTGCGTTTTCGTAATCCCCCTTGGCGTAATAACAGCGTCCCAGGGTATCGAGATAGCCGGCCGCGTTGGGTTTAATTTCCAGAGATTTATGGGAGTAGTTGATTGCTTCTGTAGCAAGCTTTGCATCGGTCTCACTAAAGGTATTTCCTGCCAGCCAAGCGAATTGATTATAAAGGTTAGCCGGGTCGGGACTGTTGGCAATCTGATTGCGAAATAGGTCGAGGGCCTTTTGGATATTTTTTCGTGTTGCCTCGCGCTGCTGTTCTGTCCGTTCGGGAAGCCGATAGCGTGCGATCAACACATCGGCATCCGTGGGGTCCTGCTTGATAGCAAAATCTAGTTGTTTGATCTGCTCGTCCCGCTTGCCCTCGAGTTCGTAGGCAGCGGACCGGAAGAAATGCATCCGTGAGTGAATGCTCTTGGGGTTGCGGCCCATTCGCCGCACGAGAGTGATTAACTCTTTATTGCCGTCCATTTTCACGACAAAGTCCAGCAAAACATCCGTCGCTTTGTGTTCCTGTTGCTGGTCATGCAACATTTCAGACAACTTTTGGATAGCATAAATCGTGTATTCCTTCGGTTGCTTGTCGATATGAATGACCGTGCGATACTCATTTTCTGCCCAATCAAACCAGCCCCGCTTCTCGAGCAACTCCTGGGCAACAACGAGATGTTCGCCAGCGCCTCGAGGATTTATTTCGAGTGCAAGTTTGACAATATTGGTAGCTTCTACCTGCTTGCCGAGCAATCGCTTGGCATGGGCCAACGGGTAGAGGAGAAAGGGATTTGATTCGAAAAGATCAGGAAATTTGTTACCGATCGTTTCGATCACGCCTGGCACCTCTTTGTCGAGTAGCAACTTGACCAAATTTCGGACACTCTCCTCATTTGCCGGCTGTAATTCGACGATCTGCTGCAGATAGGGCTCCACCTCGTTTTCCCGACCGGCCATTTCGAGTAGTTGCACCAGATGAAACAATAATTTCTGTGTGATCTCATGGTTTGTCTGGTCACTCGCTTCTTGCCAGAGAAGTTGTTCTTCTTCTGCCAATAACTTCCACCGATCAATCGCTGTAGTGAGGTCATCGTGATGTCTTAGAGACTCGCGGAGCCAGCCTGCAGCCTGTCGTTTGGATCCACCTAGTTGGGTGTCAATCAGCGTCCTGTGATTTTCCCAGGTTTGTTCATTGCCCTGAAGATCCAGAATCACAATGGCTGCCCATTTTGAGAGGGGGACCGATTTCTCGTAACGAACGATGCGACAGAGGGCCGAGATTTCCGCATCCCCTGCGGTCTGTCTCAGTTTGTTGATTATAGCGCGGCGTTGTGTTTCTTTCTTTTTCCCGTAATCTTTCAGCAGGCCGCGAAGTTTTGCTGGGTCCGTGTCCCGAGCCCAGTCCACCGTAATGGCCGTGAGAAGATAGCGGGCTCGAATCACAACTTCCACATCGTTGCTAACCAGTGCGCTGGTCAGGGCATCGAGTGAAGGTGCGCCGATGCGGGCGAGTTCTTCCTGAGCTTGTTCCCGTAACACATATTTGTCATTTCCAAGTTGTCTCACCAGCCTTTCAATAACTGCTGTGTTCTCTTGAGTCGTTTCTGCTTCCGCGCCCTTAGATCGTGAATCAGTTACGAAGAAGATCGCGAGTCCGACAGTCCCGAGAATTAGGTGGTGGATCGAAAAATTCAAAAACCAGTGTGAACAAACCCATCTCATAATGTTCTACCCTGTCACTTTGGATGCCCACTTGTCGGGTATGCCTTCAGCATAACCGACATTTTGGCCACTGTGCAAGCAAGTCGGCATTGCAAAAACTTGTCTCGTTTGGTGCTGAATCGTTTGTGGGGCCAGGAAAAATATTGGCACGCATCCTGTGACCGATTAGACACAACGATCCAGGGGGAAATTGGTACCGCCCGTCAGGATTTGACGGAGTCATCTTCCATTTCCTGGATGTATTGTCGAAGTCGCTCGACTTCATCAGTGACATGCCGGATCTTCAACATATTTTGTATCCGCTTTACCAGCTCCACTCGGTTGACCGGCTTGCTCAGAAAGTCGTCGGTACCCGCTTCAACCGCCCGCTCGATGTCGCCAAGTTCGTTGAGTGCGGTCACCATTAAGATCATGATGCCACTTGTCTGTGGATCATCTTTCAGTTTGCGGCAAACCTCGAATCCCGAAAACTTTGGCATCATAACATCCAAGAGTATTACATCGGGATGAAACAGAGCAACCTTTTCAATGGTTTCCTGGCCATCTTTCGCGACTTCAATCGTGCAGTCAATATCCGTTAAATAAGCCTCCAGCAACTCGACATTCGGCTGATTGTCATCGGCGATGAGGATTTTGCTTTGGGAGGTAGTCATGGAGTGTTTGGCCCTATTATGAGAGACTCCTCAAATGATTGAACAGGAGAAGATTATAATCGTGTCTGCTCCTAGTGGAAAGTCAAACCGTAGTACAGAAATTCTTTCACAAGCCATCCTTTGGGGCGGAAAAAATAGTTTCTCTCGTTGAGCAAGGATTGCCTCGTTTCGCTTTCTGCTCCGCCGGGGGTTCGGTCGCCGGGTCCTCCGCTGCAACCTGCCCCGGTTTTTTCCCCTTTGCCGCTGCGCTGGCTTGGATACAAAATGCCGATCGCAGCCCTTTGTATTCAATTGCCCCTACATTGTTTCCGCAAGAACGTCCGCCGGTACCGGGTAATGGCTGCAAAGTTCCACAACCTCGGAGCGAATGCGGGAGAGGGTTGCCGGGTCGTCGGCAGAACGGAGTGCCTCGAGAATCCAGCCGCCGACTTTAACCATTTCATCGCTACGAAGCCCACGAGTGGTCATTGCAGGGGGGCCGATACGAATCCCCGACGGATCCCTGGGCTTTCTCTCATCGAAGGGAATCATATTCATGTTGACCGTGATGCCACATTGTCCTAGCACCGCCTCAGCAGGCTTTCCGCTCAGGCCCAGCGGTGTGACATCCACCAGCAAAAGGTGGTTGTCTGTTCCCCCGCTGATGAGTTGAAGACCTCCTGCAGCGAGTGTCGTTGCCAGTACTTTAGCATTGTCGATCACATCCTGTGCATATTGCTTAAAATCTTTGCGGAGTGCTTCGGCAAAACAGATCGCTTTGCCCGCCACCACATGCATGAGCGGGCCACCTTGCGACCCCGGAAAAATATTGCGGTCAAGCTCCTTCGCATCTTCTTCACGACAGAGCACGATTCCACCACGCGGACCGCGTAATGTCTTGTGTGTTGTAGAGGTTACAAAATCGGCAACCGGAACGGGGTTGTTGTGCAGGCCCGCTGCAACCAGTCCAGCGTAGTGGGCCATATCGACAAACAAGCGGGCGCCAACCTCGTGAGCAATCTCGGCAAACCGCTCGTGGGGGATTTCCCGGGGATAAGCACTTGCACCCGCGACAATCAGCTTGGGTTTGTGCTCCCGCGCCAAGTGGGCGATCTGGTCAAAATCGAAACGATGTGTTTTTGGATCGACGCCGTAGTGGATAAACTGGTAGAGCTTGCCCGAGATGTTCAACTTCATACCGTGTGTCAGGTGCCCACCGTGCGCAAGATCCAGGCTTAGGACGGTATCTCCAGGATCGATGGTCGTGAGATAGACCGCCTTGTTGGCTTGAGAGCCGGAATGAGGCTGCACGTTGGCATGTTCGGCCCCAAAAAGTTTTTTCGCGCGGTTGCGTGCGAGATCTTCGATGATGTCAACATACTGACAGCCGCCATAGTAGCGATGGCCCGGATAGCCTTCGGCATATTTATTGGTCAGCACACTTCCCACAGCCTGCATCACCGCCGCGCTGGTATAATTCTCGCTGGCAATCATTTCCAGGCAATCCTGCTGGCGTTCGATCTCGCCCGCAATGGCCGCCCACACTTCAGGGTCCTGAAGTTCGATTAGATTCATAATGATTGCCCTTTATCCGAGCCATGTTCAAATCGCGATCTCTTCGGCTTGTCCACCCTGCGGGCCATCCCTTCGTCTTTCCGGAAAAAGAGATTGGTTCACTATCTGGCGGTCTTGTGAAACGCCAGATTATCCATTCCGATTTCCCGCCCTCAAACTACGGCCTAAGAGCCTCGTCTGACCAGATAGGGACAGGGTTGTTCTAGGTGGGCCTTTTTGTTGTTGTTGCCAGTTGCCATTCTATGATTATGTCCCCGCTTTAATACCCTCCGAGGACTGAGAAATGTTAACATTCAAGTTGCCCATGTTGTCCGCCAGCCCCCGTGTTCTGTCATTGATTCGCAGGTAGAGCGTTCCCGTTTGTTGGGGGGTCCACATTTTCCCCAAACCGATCGGTTGAGGTGAGCTGAGTTCACTTGTCCCTAGGGGAGAAATTCTGTCGGGACGTACTGCACCAAGCAACATCCCAAGTGGTTGTCCGTCAAGATAATGCAGGGTAACCCCTCCCGGTTCACACCACCAGATTGTCCCATCTTCTTCGCGTTGCAGCTCATATCGACCCGTCGCGAGAATTCGATAAGCTTGCCCGGCTTGTAGGCGGATCCCACTGCTTTGCCAGCCGCGGTTTGCGGTGATCGTAACGTCGGCGCCTCCAGATGGCAAAGGTTTGCCTTCACCGTATTGAATTGCTGAACGGACTAGGTCATGACCATGTTCAATACGGGTCACAAAAACCAGCCACTCGTCGCATAGTTGGTGCCAATCGCTGGCAAACTTTACCCGCAGGGCTTGATTCAGGCCAGCCCCCGTCTGTTTCTGATTGAGTTGCCGAAATCGATCTCGGTAACGGGGATGGCCATCGAGAAATGCGGCTGCAGCCCAGCACCAGCCATAGGGTGTGTTTTCGCGATGTGCCGTGGCGCCGTAGGAAAGAATTTTTTCTAATGGCAGGATTCGCCCAGCGGCCACTTCATTCTGGACAATGCGGATACGACCGAGCATGGGAACATCACGTTTGTCTCGCGGGAAATAAGCAACTCTCAGTTGTCCATTTTCCCAGGAATGGGTGGCGAGCAGTTCCGCCATACCCTCGCAGTGCCAGGGGGGACTTGAGGTTGGGAAGAATGCCGACATCAATCCGTGTACGCCTTCATGCAACAGTAGATGCCGGCGGTAGTAATCCGATTGCTGATTGAACATCCAGAACTCGTTGCCTCGGGTAAATCCATTCTGGAATCGTGGCAGTTCCCTCTCGGGAAATAGACCAGTTAGCCGAAAGAGTTCGGGGTCCTTCATCAGATAACCGGTCATTTTCCAGTTTGCCCATTGTTGATTCGGTAGATCAAAATAATCTGCCCACTGAGAAACTGCTTGGTCAAATAAATGTGGTAAATTGTCGATTGCTGCAGCACTTGCAAGATCGGTCACCAGGTTCAGGTGTTTGCCCGGAAGAATGCGAATGCCGAGTTGCTCCAGCCGCGCAGCCGGCAGCGACCGCAGTCGCTCGGCTTCTGCAGCAAGAGGATTTGTCGCCGAAGTGGCTGACCTTTCGATTTTCTGGTTTTGGATTCCCTGGTTCTCTGCGTGGGGGGTTTTATTCGCGGTCAGGCGCCTGTCCTGTAGCCTGGGAGTCTCTGGCAATCGTTCTAATGCCGGGTTTTCATCTTCATCCGCGCGCAGCGGTAACACAGACCCGTAGAAACCGCCTAGGCTGCAGATCATTAGTAAAGATAATTGCAGTGTTGCCGACTGAATGTTGAAGCGACGCATTCTGCTTTCAGGATGGTTTCGGAAAGGGAGTCACGGGCATTCGTCACGGGCACAGATCAACGGTTCCCAGATCCCATTGTAGTCCCTCAAATCCAACTTCTCATGTCAGTCGGTTGAAACCACTCGAGATTTGCCACGCGGGCAGGTCTTCTTAAAGCTGTTTGATACGGATCTTGCGAAATTCCAGGGGCAGGCCATGGTCTTGCAGCCCAATATAGCCGGCAAGTGGTTTATCCCGAGATACTTTGTTGCCGACATCCAGGTCGATGACTTGCTCTCCGTTGAGTTCGACCTGGAGATGGTTGCCTTGGCAGACGATCACCATCTGATTCCAAGTGCCGAAAGGTTTCGCCGCATTTTTTTGGGGTGCCTGGATTCCAATCACCCCACCACAATCGTGCGGCGTAAGTGGTTCTTTTTTTTCGTGCGAATCAAGTATTTGAATCTCGAGACCTTGATAGACGGGATTGTTTTTGTCCTTGACGCCCAAAAATATGCCGCTGTTACCTTTTTTGGGAATTTTATATTCAAGTTGCAGCACAAAATTCTCATACGGTTTGTTCGTCCAGAGATAGTCTGCGTACCGCTGCCAGCCCTTTTCCCCCGCGCGCGGTCGGATAACTAGAATGCCTCGCGGCTGCACCAGCCAATTGCCGTTTGTTGTCCAACCGGATAGATTTCTTCCGTTAAAGAGAGGTTGGAATGGATGGTTGTCGGCGTCCTCCGCAGAGAGGGCGCTGCAGATCGCAAGGATCAGCAAGATGATGATCGCCGGATTTCGAAATCGCATATTTTTACTCCGGATACGTTTTCTCAGGCAGCAATCCATGATGAAACCTGCCTTTTTATTCAGAGCCGATTTTAACTGCGCAGCGGCAGTCGGCACGATCCCCCTAAAAAGGCCAATTCAGAGCGTGCATTGGCAATACTTCGTGTTCTCTCTACAATTCGGTGGCAAACGCTGCCCCGATTCAATCAATCACCAGTCTCCTCGTCCGCATGGAGAAAAAATGATGAATCAATCCCATGCCATCGACGACAACGAAAACTGGGATAAGTGTCCCCAATGTGGTTCGCCTGTGATGAAGGATCCCGCAACAGGCAAGACAGAAAGTTGCAGCAATTGCGAGTCACTTGCATCGCCGACTGCTGGTTGGTTTGGAGGATATTTCCTCTTCTTTTTTTCCATTGGGATCGTGGTTCTGGTTTACTATTGCATCCGGCTGCTTTTTGCAACGGAATAGCTGGGGTTGTCATGCCAGACGCTCAAGGGCAGGCAATAGGTTTAACCAACAGACCTGAGATGATCTCCAAGATGGGTTTTGGGTCTAGAGAACTTAGAATCTATTTTTTTATGAGACATCTAAGTATTACACACATGCGTACCGAGTGTATTCGATGATTGATGGACAAAACGATCGCTGGAACTTTCGCATTCTGCTCGGGCAGGGTGTTTTACTCGATGTGAGCCAATCGCTTTCCAGTCCAAAGCTCGTCTTGCCGTTCTTGTATATTGCGCTCGGCGCCCCGATTCTCTTTGCAGGGTTACTCATCCCGATTGTGCAGATTGCCCGCATGATTGGACAAATCGCCGCCGCGCCGATTATCGCCTCGGCCCAAATCTGCAAGTGGTATTTGGCGATGGGCATTTTGACCGCTGCCGCTTCACTTGCTTTGATTGGTCTGACAGTAAATTCCCAGTCCGTCGATTTTCTGATTTTGATATTTCTCTTAGTTGCGACAATAATTGGTTTGGGACAGGGCTTGAGCCGACTCGCATTTCAGAACATGCTCGGCTATATCATCCCAATGCGTGTTCGCAGCAAGTTGCTTTTTGCGCAGACGGGGCTTAGTGGGCTGTTGGTGATCGGCATCGCTTGGGCGATCCATAGACTCTATGCGACCCAGGAACCGTCCGAAGGGCACTTGATTCTGCTTTGGGTTGGCATCGGTGTCGGCATGTTGGCGGGCATCCTCAGTATGATGGTTAAGGAGGCGCCACTAGCGAACACCGAAAAAATAATTTCCGATAGAGCGACTACCAAGCTTAGTTTTGGCAGGGAACTTTTAAGTGGCATCCGTACTGCAGTTCAAGTTTCTTGGTTCCGACGATTTATTTTGACAAGAGCTTTGTTTCTATCGGTCGAACTTGCAACACCATTTTATGCAATCCATGCTGCAGAGCCGCATGCCAAAAAAAGTGGTGCCCTTTGCAGTTTTGTTATTGCCACAGGTCTGGGATTGCTTGTGGGCGGTGTACTCTGGAATCAATGTTCACGGTGGCCGTTGCGTTATATTATGAGCCTTGCCGCCATCCTCGCTTCTTTTGCAGCGCTGGCTGCGATCGGGATTGAACAGTGGGGGCAGATGGAACACGTCCTTTTTTACGCAGTGGTATTTTTTCTTATCTCAATTGCAGACCAGGGTATTTCAGCGACCCGAAAAATCTATCTTGCAAATATTTGCAGTTCTCAAGAACGGGCCTATTACATCGCCATCAGCGACACACTGATTGGCGGGGTGGGTCTTGTCTTTGCATTCCTACTGGGAGTTGTGGCACACCTCCAGCACGCGATATGGCCGATTCTCATTCTTGGAGGACTCAATATTATGGCAGCCTTTTATGCACTGCGATTGCAGGATCCTCCCGCCGAGTCGCGCCCGGTATCTGAAGAGTAATCCGAAATTGTAGGCTGTGAAACTGAAGAAAAATTCGATCGGATCTCTTCCGAGTTGTCTCCGCAGGTCTTGTTCAGCGAAAGGCTGACAGCCCGGTCAGAGCGCGACCCAGTACAAGACGATGGATGTCACGTGTTCCTTCGTAGGTGGCAACCGATTCCAAATTACAAAGGTGTCGAAAGCAGACATGCTCATCGAGAATTCCCGCAGCGCCCAAGAGTTCTCGGCCAAGCCGGGCGATGCGGCTGGCCGCCTCCACATTACGATATTTGGCCATCGAGATCTGATCTGTGCGTAGTGTTCCAGCCAGTTTCAATTCGGCAATCCGTCTCGCCAATAATTGGGCCGAGGAAAGTTCGGTAGCCATCTCAACCAGCTTATCCTGGGCGAGTTGGAAACTGGCCAGTGGACGTCCAAAGACTTTGCGCTGGAGTGTGTATTGGCGGACCTCGTCGAGGCACGCCATGGCGGCACCGATCGATCCCCAGGCAATGCCATAACGAGCCTGATCAAGGCAGGCTAGGGCGGTTTTCAATCCGACGGCTTGCGGCAGGACCGCACTTTCCGGGACACGAACATTGTCAAGGTTAATTCGGGCCGTCAGTCCAATCCGCAGCGACATGCGGCCTTCGATCAGTTCGGCCTGATAACCGGGCAGCGCGGTATCGACGAGAAAACCACGAATTGCCCGGCTCGATTGCGGCTCAGCATCAGGTACATCATCTGCTTTGGCCCAGACCACTGCGGTGTTAGCGATCGTGGCATTTCCGATCCACATCTTTTCACCAGCAAGCAAGTAATGGTTGCCTTGTTTTCGTGCCGTCGTTGTCAGCCCGCCGGGATCGGACCCATGCAGCGGTTCAGAGAGGGCAAAACAGCCGAGGTGCTTGCCTGCGGCCATTGCGGGAAGGAATTGGTCGCGTTGTGCATCGGTGCCAAACCGTTCGATGGCAGTCATTACCAGTGCCCCCTGAATCGACGCCGATGTTCGCAGGCCGCTATCCCCACGTTCGAGTTCCCGCATGAGGACCCCGTAAGTCAGGGCATCATGACCTGGACAGCCCCAGCCGGAGATCGACGTTCCGAAAGCGCCGAGTTTTCCCAGCGCTTCAAAAAACTCTTGGGGGAACGTACCGGATCGCCACAGATCGGCTGCGCGAGGAAGAAATTCTTCATCGACCCAACTCCGCGTTCGGTCTCGTGCATCCTGAGTGACCGCCGGGAGATCGGTATCGATCTCAAGCAGGTCCAGTGGGTGAAGATCGTCCATGATGAGATTTGCCTCCGTACGCAGATCTGTGGCGGATGACGGGGGCAACCTACATCAATTTTTACAATAAAGGAAACCCCATGATGCAGTCTGTCATTCTACCACGGTAACAACGATTGTTCGCTGTCGCGGTTTGATATCACATTCTAAATGGAATATTTGTTGCCAAGTGCCTAGGATAAGCCGGCCACATCCGACAGGTACGCTTAGTGACGGACCGAGGGTCGTTGCTTGAAGGTGGGAATGGCCGTTGCCGTCATGCCATGCCTGTTCGTGCCCATAGTCGCTACTCGGTGGCATCAGTCGGTCGAGCAGTTCAGATAAGTCACGCTGTAAACCTGGCTCATATTCAATCGTGCCTATAGTTCCCGTGCTGCCGAGGTTGAAAACGTGGACAATACCAGTCTGTATGGTGGACTGCTGGACAACGTCTGCCACCGGAGAGGTAATATCCTGTAGATGGTGATAACCGGAAGTTTGCAGGGAAAATTGTTCCTGATAAGGCATGAGGGTCTATCGGGATTTGAGTATCTCAATGGGGAACAAATTCTAATTTGAAGCTAGTCTTCATTGCTTCGGCTGGGGTCCTCCTCAAACGTCGGTTCTTTTGCGATCTCACAGACACGGACCAACAGCAATTTGGAGATCGATTGATCGATCGACTGTTCATTGAAGAAACGATGACCCAGGCTGCCGGGACAGTCGGGCTGTGGCCCGATAATTAGGATCTGATCGCCAGCAAGCGTGGCCACAACTCGCAGTTGGTCGAAGCGCTCCTTGCGGCGACTGGTATCTAGGCGAAACATGCCCTCGCCGGGGACATACTGATTACGGAATTCCCCGTAATGCACTTCTGGTAACATCTTTAGCTTGACCCGGCCATCCTCAGTTCCCGCTGCTTCGATCAAAAACTGTCCCTGCCCATCTGGAAAAGTGCGGCCCTGAATTTCTCCTTGGTTGATCTGCAGCACGTGAAATTCCTCCTGTACGGAGGAAGCGAGCAGTTCTCCCTTTTGCCCAGCCCTGAGAAAAAGTTTCCGTCGAATGGCTGACGATTCGTGATTGGTATTCATCTCAAACGAGAATGTAGTGTTCTGAGAATCTTGTGCAGCCCACAGGATTTTTTCCACATCCCGAGGCAGTTGGCTTCCGAGGACGCCTACGCGAAATCCATTTTTATTGAGGTCTCGTCGCTGTCGGGCGGGAATTGCCTGTTCATCCACTTCCTTCCAAAGTTGCTTGGCAGTTTCTCTGTGGGACTGTGAAACATGAAGAAATATTACTTCCAGTTCCGTTTGCTCGGGGGTCTTTTGTAATGCCGCTAGGGGCGATTTGTCTTTCAGTTTATTGTGATCGACCGCGCGACAACCGTGTGTGGCAAGGAGAATGAGTAAGATGCTGGCAATTTGTAGCCGACACAATACGCTCGGACTGTACCACGACAAACGGAGATGATTGCTCGCATTCGCTGCAGGATGGAATGGCACTAGTTGTTTCATCGCATTGGAGCCGTCAGCCGTCCGTTTGTTTGAAATTTTCAATAACGCGAATCAGACTTGTGAATGCACGCCTAGGGATGCGATGACGCTGCAGGGGAATGCGTGTCAGGTTGGAAAAGCCCCAGCAACCCTAGTACGTTGCAGTCGCCTGTTTCATGCGGCATTGGTGGTCGCTTCTTTTTCACAAAGTTTAGTGGTGAGTATTTCCACAGTGCGACGGGGCGCGTGATTTTTCCTCCAGATCGTTGCAAACTCCGCGACGGTATGACAGTAATGGTCGTAATAACGCACCATCTCACCCAGGAGTTCGGGAATCTGATCCATGTCTGTGGCAATCAGGCCAACGGCTGCGGCGGGTGTTCCCTCTGGCGGCCCATGGAAAAAACGGATTTCGGCATCACTCATTGTGATTGTGTCATTGTGGTATGCGTTTTTGAGCGTGAGACGAATTTGCTTCGCGTGAGGACTAAGATGGATCAGGGTCGAGATTGGGCCCTCTGTTTTCCGCTCTCCCAAAACACTCTCCCAGGGACGGGTTAGTTGGACTCCGGTCGCATCTATCTGTTCAACCTGCAGGCGCACGAAGTACCCGGGATGGGGTTCTCTCCACTGAAAGCTGACGAGCATCTCGTTGGCTTGACCGGTGACTGGAAATTCTGAGATGGCTGGCTGCTCCGATCCATCAAAGCAAAACGGTTTTTTTTTATCGTCGGCG
>JAUWIQ010000233.1 GCA_030605285.1 Planctomycetota bacterium | reverse complement strand
CCCAGATTATCTAGCGACCGTGAATCGAGTTCAATTTTTATTCCACTGTAGTCTGCGAAAGCGTCCATCGCGAGGTCGAGCGGGCCATCAAACTCAATGTCGATAGATTTTTGCAGCCCCTTTGCAAATCTTTTTAGGCTCTGAATCTGAGATAACGGGTTTTTTATTTTCATTGCCACCGGCAGTAACGAATTCTTATAAATGCGTCGGACTTTTGCTTGTGAGGATGGGCTATTCTGAATCACGAAAGCTTTGTTTACTTGTAGAATTTGGCCGAATCCCCCGTTGCCCTTCCACGAAGCTGGGTCAATTTTGCCGACAATGTTTTTCTTCAATAAATCACATCTTTGGAAATCGTGAGGCGTTAACGGTGGTGGTTGGATTTTATAGACAACTGTCATAGGTTCACTAAAACCGCTGTTCACGGTAGCAAATATGACAAGAAGTGAACTAAATATCTGTTGCAAGGTACTCATAATTTGGCTCCCACATCCCTGGTTCTAACGGTTGGTAAAAAAGGTGTTTTTGAAAGTGCCGCAACACGGCCCACCTAAATGCAATAATTTAAACCGTTCAGGTTCGAGCGGATGGGGAGGGATTCGAACCCCCGGTACGGTCACCCGTACAGCAGTTTTCAAGACTGCCGCCTTAGTCCACTCGGCCACCCATCCGGCGCAGCATCGCGTAGGATGCTCGACAGGTGTGACTCTACACACCTTCTGCGCTGCCTGTCAAACCGACTGCCCTCTCCGCGGCCGCGAACAGGCTGCACAGACCGCCGGTCGCGAAAAACCCCGGCGAGCGGATACAATAAGAAGTCATTCATTCTTTCCATCCCGGCGTCCGTTTGTTTACCTCCAGTGAGTTCATGAAAAACCCCCAGCTTCGCCTGCTCTGCGCGGTTGCCCTGAGCGGAATCCTGGCGGCCATCTGGCTGCTGACCGACTATCTTGTCGCGATTCCTCTCGAGTCGCGGGCTGACTTTGTGGGCAGCGCTACTTGTGCAAAATGTCACGAAGCGCAGTTTCACAGCTGGCAAGGTTCGCCACACGATCGGGCCATGGATCTGGCCAATACAGAGACCGTACTGGGCGATTTTAATAATGTAAGTTTCAGCTATCAGGGCGTCAGCTCACGCATGTTTCGCGATGGCGACCGCTACATGATCCACACGGAGGGTCCGGATGGAACCTTGGCCAATTTTGAGGTGAAGTATGTGTTTGGCTTCGATCCGCTGCAGCAGTACATGGTCGAACTGCCCGATGGCCGCGTCCAGGTGCTCCGCATCTCCTGGGACAGTAAGGCTCGCAAGTGGTTCTACCACTACCCGCCCGATGTACCGGATGAAAAACTCGCGCCCGATGACCCGCTGCACTGGACCGGGCGGATGTCGAACTGGCAGCAGATGTGTGCCGAATGCCATTCGACCAACCTGCAGAAAAATTTCGATATCGAGACCGCCTGCTACCAGACTCGCTTCAGTGAAATCGATGTGAGTTGCGAGACCTGTCACGGTCCGGGAAGTCTACATGTCCGACTGGCCGAAGCGCACAGCCTGTTCTGGGATCGCCATCACGGCTACGGGCTGCCGAATTTGAAGGACAAAAATTCCAAGTTCGAAATCGAATCGTGCGCGCCGTGCCACTCCCGTCGCCACCGCGTGTTTCCTGATTTTCGTCCGGGCGGCGATTTCCTGGATTACTACGAACCGGCGCTATTGCGCGAAGGGCTCTATCACGCGGACGGGCAGATTTTGGACGAGGTCTATGTTTACGGTTCGTTCCTGCAGAGCAAGATGCACGCCAAGGGGGTTCGCTGCACCGACTGCCACGATCCCCATACCACCAAGCTCAAGCATGAAGGTAACCGGCTCTGCACCTCCTGCCACCAGCATCCGGCCGGCAAGTACGATGTGCCCGCTCACCACCATCCCCAGCCCGGCTCGCCCGGTGCTCAGTGCGTCGAATGCCACATGCCCGCTACGCACTACATGCTCGTCGATCCGCGCCGCGATCACAGCATCCGCAACCCGCGGCCCGACCTTTCGGTCGAACTCGGTACGCCCAATGCCTGTACAGGTTGCCACCTGGAGATGGAGATCCGGGACCGCGGCGATTCGCAAAAATGGCCCCACTACGCAGATGCTTTGGCGGCGGCAGCCCGTGGGGATGCGACCGCAGAGCAGGAGATCGCACGAGTCAATCACCAGATGCTCGCGGCAACCGAAAAGTGGTATGCGAATACCGAGCGGAAGACCTCTGAGAAGTTGCCCCACTATGCCCATGCACTCGACGCGGCCCGCAAGGGCAAGCCGCAGGCGGAGGAACTACTCACCGTGGTTGTCAACAACAAAGAGACGCCCCCGATCGTAAAAGCCACCGCGATTGAACATTTGGCTAACATCAACAGCCTCAGTAGCCGGGCGTTGGTGGTTGAGGCCATGGGGGATGAGAACCCGCTGGTCCGCGGGGTGTCCATCCGGAATCTGGCCCAGCAAAGCCCGAATGCGGAAGACTTGATTACCGCCGTGGCCCCGTTGCTAGACGACCCGGTCCGCATGGTCCGCACGAGCGCGGCGCAGGTGCTAGCACCGGTTCATGCGGAGCTTCCCCCCGAGTATCGCCCCGCCTTTGAAGAGGCGACCGAAGAACTCCGCGCAGGTCAGCAGGCCGATCCCGATCTGGCCAGTTCGCACTACAACCTGGGGAATTTTTCGCTCGATTTGGGGCAGGAGCCGAGGGCCGCCGAGCAGTACCAGCAAGCACTCGAGCTCGATCCCCTCTTCTTTCCAGCCCGTTTTAACCTGGGCAGGCTCTACAGTCGGACCAGGCAGGACAAATTGGCGGAAGCTGAATTTCGCCGGCTCACGCAGCAAGATCCGGCGGCCAGCTTGCCCTGGTACCGGCTGGGACTGATTTTAGGCCGGATGGGCCGCTTTGCAGAAGCCGAAGTGGCCCTCCAACGGGCCCTTAAATTAGAGCCCAATAATTTTGACTATTTGTATGGGTTGGGCATATTCTTCTTAGAGACCGGGCAACTCGAGAAGAGTTTGGACCAAGCTCGAAGTCTCCAGGCCCTCATGCCCGGTGTACCCGCTACGAGGCAGTTGATTCAAAAGATTCAGCAAGAAATGCGATCGGCGGAGTCCCCGCCGAAGGAAAACTGACATGTCCGAATGCCAAGTGAGTGGATCGATGGTAAGTGAGGGGGCGACTCACCATCGCTCCTTTTCTATCCGGCGAGCGATTCTGGTTTGCTATGCGAGCGGCCTTTTTTTTGCCACGCACAATCCGCTCGTCCACGCCCAAAGTGCTGAGGAGATGCATTGGTGGGATGGTCTGCTGTGGGGCTTGGTCCGCTTCGGTCACTCACTGCGGCTCGACCGACCCGACAAGTGGTTTCATCTGGCCGCTTTTTTAGTCCTCGGTCTGCTTGCGTTTTGGGCCGCATCTTCCCATCGCGGACGGGCGGTCTCTGCCAAAAGTCGCCACTGGATGACCGGTGGCTGGATGACTGTGTTGGGATTGCTCTTCTGGGGTTGGCTGGATGAGGCGACCCAACCGTTTTTTGGAAGGCATTTTGATTGGAACGATTGTCTGGCCAACGCAGTGGGTATCTTTCTGGCTGCGATGGTTGCCACGCTTCTCTATCTACTTCGCAGGCTCTGGCATCTGATACGGAACGATCGGGCACCTGTGGTTTGAACCTTGGGTCTGTGGTCGGTTTGCCGAGCGTGTTATAACGGGCACACAGAACGTTCCTTTCTTTGTCGAGTTTTCTCATGCTGCTCACTCCGCTGCTACATCCCGAAATCAATGCGGTGCTTGCAGCGGCTGGCCATCACTCCAAGGTCCTGATTGCCGACGGGAACTATCCGGCGTCGACTACGCTCGGTCCCAACGCCAAACTGGTCAGTCTGAATCTCTCTCCCGGCGTCGTGACGGTCACCCAGGTCCTGAGGGCACTGGTAGCCACGATTCCGATCGAGGTAGCCAACACGATGATGTATGAGACAACAGGACCGTATGCCCTGGACGCCGATCCGCCGGTTTGGGAGGAGTACCGGGCGGTGTTCGCACAGGCCGAGCTTGCGGTACCGCTCGAACCGATCGAGAAGTGGGATTTTTATCCGGCGGTCTGCACCTCCGATCTGGCCCTCACCATCCAGACGGCCGATCAGCAGCGTTTTGCCAATTTGCTGCTTACGATCGGTTGCCGTATGGATTAGCCGATTTACCCGCGCATGATCCAACCCTCTGTCACAATCAGTCTCGGCGAGCAAGCCCGAGGGGGCCCCTTTGTTTTCTGGGGCGAGCTTGAGGCCGCCTGCCGCGCGGCAAAGCAAATCGGCTTTACTGCGGTCGAGATTTTTGCGCCCTCGGCCGAGTCGCTCAGCGAATTG
>JAUWIQ010000476.1 GCA_030605285.1 Planctomycetota bacterium | reverse complement strand
GCAACCATCAGCACTCCCCCCCCTTTTTCTTTGACAAAGGCCACAATATTTTCCATGTCACGGCGGCTCATCAAATCGAGATTCAGATCGCCAAGAATTAACACATCGTACTGAAACAACTGCTGCCGACTAATCGGAAACAGGGGCAATGCGTATTGATCCTGTTGCGGGTACTCGATATCGGCTTCCTGCAAAACAACATTCAAATCAAGTGTACGATCGCGTTCCAGAAGGTTTTTAAGGTACTTGTATTCAAAACTGGGCACGGCCTGCACCAACAACACCTTGATCGGATCGTCCCGGACTTCGACGTCGCGCGACAACTGGGGTACCTTTCCCTTCAATTCATCCTCTAGGTTTGCTACCTCGATCACATATTCCATCGTGCCGAGTCGTGTGGGGCGATGCGACAGTTTCTCCCGCCTGACAACTCCATCCTTACCGGCAACCACGCGGCGTCGGTCGAGTTGCTCTCCGGTCGCTTTATCTTTCAAGACCAATTCGACCTCTTTCCCTTCTAAAGAATGTGTCGTCATCTTGAAATTAAAATCGACATAGTCATTTATAAAAACAATTTCGTCGACAACCAGATCGGCAAGTTCCAGGCTACTCGCTTTTGTCGCACTGCCAATACCAACCAGATACAACGGAACTGCCTGAGCGCGGGCATAGGTGGCCGCGTCAACCAGACCGATTCCCTCGGTGGTAATCCCATCAGTGAGCATCAGGACAGCTGCCAGCTGCTGGCCGCGGAGGTCGCCCAGAATGCTCCGCAGACTTGTTCCCAGCCGACTCGATTCACCGTTGGCTTGCATCTCCCGAAGTTCTTGCACAAGCCTCGGCAGATCGGCGGACTGTTGCTGCTCGCTGCCGGCCATCGTGTAGAAATGTAGCGTGTAATGGTCTGCCAGATTTTTCAGGGCCGCCGCATCGTCCTGTAAAAGTAGAGACCTTGCCACGCTCCAACGGCTGGTCGAGCTAAAACCTGATGTTTCCACAAGCGCATCGAGTTTTCGGTTCAGTCCAGGTTCAGCGTAATCATCCACCGTCTCCATGCTTGCGGAGCGGTCGACCACCACTGCCAAATGGGGCAAACTCATGCGGTTAAAGTGAATTTGTAATTGAAACACCAGCACGAGTAAAACCAGCGCGATGAGTGCCAGCCGGATCGCAGAAAGTAACAGGCGAAATCCCCGCCCGACCTCGTTGCGCTCGCGGAAATAAAAATAGACGACATAGCAAACACTCAGGCTGCCAAAGATCCCCAATAACAGCAGCACCGAGGGACTCCAGTGCCAACTCCCTTCCAGCTTCCACTGCAGACCCTCACCAGAGGGTGGTAAGTCCACACCCAATAGCCAGAGCAGCCAGGTCGCAAGCCAATGATTCATGCGAAACGGTTACCAATCCACCAAGCAAGAAAAGTTTCGGTAAATAACAGAGCGAGTACGACCCACAACAAAAACGCATGCAAAGGTAAGGACGCGACCTGGGACGGTGGCACTGCGGTATCGGGAGACTGCCATTTCCCGGAAAGATTCCAACCCTCGGGCAAGTCCTCGGGATTTAACTTGTCCAGATCACTTTCCCGGGTATCGACATTCACGGCAAACAGCCACGTCCCGTCTTCCGCCGCGGCCTCCATCCCGCGATCTGTTCCGCCGGAAAGCACGCTACTTAGCGACCCCTCTTCCCCCTCTCGCCCGCCAACTCTTTCTTGTTCGAGCGTAACTCGGTAGACGCCGCTCTGCGGCGTCTCTGAGAAGGACCAACTCGCGTGATCATCACTTGATTTTAGCGGTAGTTGGAGGGCTTGCCCCGTGGGCAAACGAACCTCGATCTTTTCCATCGCGACCGCTGGCGCCAAGCGGGTCGTAATAGTTTCTCCCACAAGCACGTTGCGTTGTTCGAACTGTCCACCCACGACCGCTTTCCAGAGCCCTTCAAAAAATGGTTGCGCATTCAACCAGGATGCGATCAAGGACCAAGAGCGACCTGTAGCATCCCCCACGCGACTCGCTCCGCTCGGATCGGTCGCCAAGAGGAGACTTCGCCCCCTGCCAACATTCTCCATAACGATCAGTGGATCTCCCGTATCGAGCCCGAGTACAACCTCCGCTTCCGACGCCGTCGGAATTTCAAGGCGGATGTACTTGATCACCGGCACAGTCACCAGACCCGTGCGAGGATTTCCCTTCCATTTTGATAACATCGGATGCTTGTAATCAAGCGGATCGACAAAATGGTATTGCCCGTTGTAGATCGCCTCTCCGAGCCGCGCCGGAAAAATTCCGCGCACGCCCGCATCCTCCTCGCGATCATCTCCCTGCTCCACTAATCGCTGATTGTATTGTTCGGCAATCACCTGATCCCCCAAAATCGTAATCAGACCACCCCCGGCCCCCAGGTAAGCTCGCAAACGCTGTGACTCCTGCGCGGTCAACTGTCCGACATTGCAGAGAAAAATACAGTCGTATTTTTCCAGATCGCGTTCCAGGAGTTTGCTTTCTGAAACGACCTCGGGATGTATTTCTGAGGAAAGCCCAGGGCTCAAATCGCCTCCATCCAAAGCTGCTTCCAGTGGAAGAATTGATCCGCGCTTGCCGCTCACCAGCAGCGCATCGAGCTGTTCCTTGACTGGCAATGCCAG
>JAUWIQ010000437.1 GCA_030605285.1 Planctomycetota bacterium | reverse complement strand
GGTCGATGCCTTTCGCGGCCCAGGCCTGGAGACAGGCCTGGCCATCCTCGCAAAGGTTCGTCAAGAAACCGGCCTGGCGGTCACGACCGACATCCACCAGCCCCAGCCGGCCGCGCCGGGGGGAGAAGTCTGCCAGCTATTGCAGATTCCCGCCTTCCTCTGCCGCCAGACCGACCTCGTGGTAGCCGCCGCCGAGACCGGCCGGGCAGTGCATGTCAAAAAAGGTCAATTTCTGGCACCCGAAGACCTGCAGTACGTGATCGAAAAACTCTCTGCCAGTGGCTGTGATAATATATTAGTGTGTGAACGGGGAACATTTTTCGGGTATGGCCGCCTGACGTGCGACATCAAATCACTGGTCGCCCTTGCCGAACTGGGGCCACCCGTTATTTTTGATGCAACCCACAGCGCCCAGCAACCGGGTTCGTTGGGCGGGGCAACGGGGGGCAACCGGCAGCTGATCGAGCCACTCGCGCGGGCCGCAGTCGCAGTCGGTGTGGATGGGATATTTTTTGAGACGCATCCCGATCTCGACTCGTCGCCGAGCGATGGGGAGAACATGATCCCGCTGGATGATTTTGAGCCGCTCCTTTGTCGGCTCCTGGAACTCCGCGCAACCGTAGACCGCTTGCAATAAGGCAAGGCCTAAATTTTTGCAATGGAAATAACACCTCCTGCCAATCGAGAACGAGCCTATCGCGGGGTGGTCGCACCGCGACTTCTCTTAATGATTGGATCCATCGCGCTCGTCGGCTGCGGAGATTCGGTCGTGATTCCACTGCAGGCCGACCGCCGGGATGCCGACACCCACAATCGAGAATATTTCGTCTACGCAGTGGAGAACCTGGATCACCTCTCGGAATTTGGCCCCCATGAAATTCTCGGCAAAATCGTCGGCCGACTCAACCAATGGGGAAAAGCCGATACCCCGCAATCGAATTGGCAACTGGATCCGCTGATTGCCACGCTCCCGGAATCAATCCAAAACGACCATTTCCTTGAGAATCTCAGCGACTCCCAGTATTCTCCCTACGATGGGGTCTTCCTCCGCGAGGCGGTCATGCTGCGAAATGTTTCCAAGCATGTGTCACGCCAGGCCACCAACAACCTGGAGACTGCCGAGAAACTTTTTGACTGGACCGTTGCCAACATCGCACTCGATCCGGAACCGGCTGCAGCCAACGATCTGGGCAAGGCCCAGATGCCCTGGCATACGATGCTTTTCGGCCACGGCCGCGCGATTGACCGGGCGTGGGTGTTTGCATTGCTCGCGCGACAACAGAACCTCGATGTGGTCCTGCTTTACGTTCCCGACGGGAAAAGAATGCGGCTTTGGTGCGCAGGGCTTGTTGAGGACGGGCAGATTTATCTGTTCGACCCGAATTATGGCATCCCCATTCCCGGTCCCACCCCCGGCAGCATTGCAACGCTCGAGCAGGTCGCCGACGACGAGCGCTTGCTGCGCCAACTCGATCGCGAAGGGGCACCCTATCCTTTCAAAGCAGACGATGTAGCAGAAGTCGATGTCTATATCGAAGGCAGTCGTCAGTATCTTTCAGAACGAATGAAACATATTCAGGCGCGACTCACAGGGGACCGCCGCTTGATTCTCAGCGAGCAACCGTCGCTCCTGGCAGAAAAGATAAATGGACTGCCCCATACGACGCGGCCACAACTCTGGCCTTGGCCGTTTATCGCCGAACAACTCTTGTCGGAGCCAAATTCGCCGAGCCGAGCCGCAGTGGCACAGGAAATAAAACAATATGGCAAGTTTGTCACCGGTTCGGTGAATCCACTTTGGGCAGGCCGCATGCAGCAGTTTGCGGGAAATTACACCACCCAGTTGGCGGGGACACCGCGAAGACCGCACGATGCACCGATTGGCGAGCAGGGGGCCAAGCCTTGGTTTCTCAAAGCCCGCACCATGCTGCAACGAATTCCCAAGGAAGAACTTCCGCAAGAGGCCCGTGATCGCATCGAAGAGGTCTATGCCCAAGCCGACCTAATTCGCCGCGATGGCTCCTACTGGCTGGCAATGATCGCGATGGATGAAGAGGACTACGATTTGGCGGATTACTACCTTCAGGAAACTGGCAAACTCCAGGCGAGCCCCCAATGGCCGGGAGGCTCCCAGAGACGCGGGATCCACATCGCGCTCGGGCGCGCGCTGGAAGCGGCGGGAAAACCAGCAGAGGCCGTGAGCCATTACCTGGCGGTCCGCGGCCCTGCGACCGCTGAAGCCCAGTATCGCGCAGCCCATCTGGCAAAAGCTGCGGGGAAACCACTCAGCAGCTACCGCTTGGCCAAGGATCCGGCCCCCCTGGAGCCGGCCGCCCAGAGGAATCGCGACAAGGCATCGGATAAGAACCAGAAAACGCCGCCCACCGCTGCTGGGAAATAGAAGCGCCCTGACCGGGAGCGCGGCGACAAAACAAAATGATCGATCCGCCCTCGCCATCCACGGCCAAACTCCCCGCGATTGCCATAGAAGCCGCCGCACTCTTTGCTGAGCGGTACGGCAAGGAGCCCGACTGGATAGCCCTCGCCCCCGGTCGCGTGAACCTGATTGGCGAACACATCGACTACAATGACGGCTTCGTGTTGCCGATGGCAATCAATCGCTATGCAGCAATCGCGGCCTGTCGCAGCGATTCCGGCCGCCTGCGGATCGCCAGCCGGGAGATGTCCGAGTCGCTCGACGTGGCGGCGACGGCGATCACCTGCGAGGGCCAGCCATCCTGGTCTGCCTACGTGTTGGGGCCCCTGGCGCTCTGTGCCGAGCAGGGCCTCACGATCGGTTCGCTCGATGTCCTCCTGGCGTCCGACGTACCGACCGGATCGGGACTTTCATCGAGCGCGGCAGTTGAGGTAGCCACAGCGACCCTGGCCG
>JAUWIQ010000276.1 GCA_030605285.1 Planctomycetota bacterium | reverse complement strand
TCCTGGCGATAAAGGAAAATTCCTTCCTCTGCAGAGAGGCGTTCTCCGCCGTGGACTTTGTCACGGATCGACTCGATCGATGGCTCCGTAGTGAGAATCATCATCTCTGGTCTGACTCTGCCTTTCCTCACAAGACCACAAATCCACCGCGGATCTGTCTTTTTCCCGGTCGCGCTATTCTAATCCATCCGCCTCTATTTGACGAGCAACAACAAATCGAGGGAACCAAGCAGTAACAGGCCGATGCTGATCACCGCATTCACATTAAAAAAGGCAATATTCACTCGGCCTAAATCATCCGGCTGAATAAGAAAATGTTCGTAGGCGAGCAATGCGGCGATGGCCACCACCGCGCACCCGTAAATCCACCCCAACGGAAACACCAGGGGCAACACCAGAAGCAACACCACCGTAGCCACATGGAACAACATTGCGAACCGTAGTGCCGTGGGAACGCCATAACGACTGGGGATACTATGAAGTGCCGCCTGCACATCGAACTCGGCATCCTGGCAGGCATAGATCACATCAAACCCTGCCACCCAAAACATGACCGCTCCGCCAAGTACAACCGCGGGAAGAATATCTCCTGGACTGATCATCAGAATAGGTCCCCGCAGGGCAATCCATGCCGAAATGGGTGCGAGCATCAACGCAGCACCCAGCCAGAAATGGGCCAACGTTGTAAATCGCTTGGCATAACTGTATCCAAACAAAAACAAAAGCAAGGGAATTGAAAACAGGATTGGAAGTGGATTCTCGGGGAGAAAAAGCGAAGCAGAAGCAACAAAGACGATGGAGGCCACCAGCGTGAAGAGACAGACACTTTGCAACGTGACATCTCCCGCCGGTAAATGGCGTGATGCTGTGCGGGGATTCTGGGCATCGATCTTTCGATCCGCAATCCGGTTGAAGGCCATTGCCGCGCTGCGGGCACTCACCATACAGAGTCCAATCGCCAGCCATTGCAGCCAACTCACGGGCAGTGGGGGCTGGGCATGCCACGCCATCACCGCCGCAAGCAGTGCAAAGGGCATCGCAAAAACCGTGTGACTGAAGCGGATGAGTTCAAGCTGCTTGCGAATCTGGGCGAACATCACGATATTCCTGGAACAGAATTGCGAATTTCCTCGGCAGCTCTTTGCAAAGGACCCCCCTCCACTGCCAGTCTCCACACGATTTCACCGCCCCAGGGGCTAACTTCCCCAGCGGCGGATGAGGTTATGCTCGATTTCAAACTGGTCACAAATCCGGGCCACGACAAAATCAATCATATCTCGAATCGTCTTCGCACCATGATAAAAACCCGGGCTTGCCGGCAGCACAATCGCCCCCGCCTCAGAGATTCGCTTCATACAGTCGAGCTGCAGCGAAGAGAGGGGTGTCTCCCGCGGCACGACTACCAGTTTCCGCTTCTCCTTCAAATGCACATGCGCTGCTCGATGGATGAGATTTTCCGAAAGTGAATTGACGATGCCCGCCAGGGATCCACTCGAACAGGGACAGATGATCATGCCGGAGGACAAGAAAGATCCGCTCGCGATCGGTGCCATGTAGTTTTCGTAATGGTGGTAATGAATCTTTCCCGGGGAGCCCATCCCAATGGCCAGAACATTGCTGTCCTCGCTGGAGATACCAGCGGTTTGCCGGAGCATGTTCAACTTACTGTCGGAGGAATCCGCACCATCCCCCAGGAGCAGCTTGCTCTGCTGAAAATTCTCAAGATCGAGACTAATATCCAACTCTTGCTCGATCACCAATCTGCCCGCTGACGAAATCGTCAGGTGGACGTCGTAGCCGGCGGCGATCAAAACCTCCAGTAGGCGGACTGCATAGACCGAACCACTCGCGCCGGTGATCGCGACAATTAATGGTTTTTTCATGTTGAATCACGCTTTGCGAGGTACAGGGTGGCTACCCCTAACGTAAAAGGATACCAACGAACACCCGACAAGCCAGCGGCCCGCAGTCGATCTGCCAGTTGTTCCCCTTGGGGAAACTCTCCCACGCTCTGGGGGAGGTAATTGTACGCTCCTGCGCGGTTTCGAGCCAGCAGTTGCCCAATCCGCGGCAGCAGATGACGAAAATAGGCTCTATAAATCGCCGCAAAAGGCTGCCACCCTGGCATGGAGAACTCGAGGATCATGACCCGCCCTCCCGGAGCGCAAACTCGCGCCATCTCCCGCAACCCACGATCCATATCCGAAATATTCCGCAGCCCGAACGCCACGGAAACAATCTGAAACATGCCGTCTGGAAAGGGCAGTTGCTGGGAATCGGCCTCAATCCACGTGATGGGTGCTTCACTTGTTCGCGCCTTCTTCGCACCGACCAGAAGCATCTCGCGACAAAAATCTGTGGCCATCACCAAAGTTTCCGCATCGGAACAGCGACGGTAACCGAATGCCAGATCCCCGGTACCGGTACAGATATCCAGAATCGGCAATCCGCCCTGAGGAGGAGCTTTCCTAATGGCCCGCCACCGCCAGTAACGATCCATGGAAAACGAAAGAAGATGATTGAGAAAATCGTAACGACCGGCGATTTCGCCGAACATCTGGCGAACACGATCTCCTGACTTGTCAACGCTCATCGGGTGCCTCGATCGTGCTAGGCTTCCACGCGGAGGCCAGATTTCACAATAAACGAGTCGCTCGCCGCCGCACTGTTTACTCGTCCCGACTCAACGACTAAACCGCGCGGCCGGATTCAACCAAACCAGATTGATCGACCGATTGATTTCATCGAACCACCGCTCCGAGAGCACTTGCCAATCGAGCTGCGCCGCGCTGCGGATCTGCTGTTGCGTCCGCGGATCCTCCAGATGGGCAAGAAAATCCTCCTGAATCACTTCGCTGTTTTTATTTTGAAAGGTAATTCGGATCATATACATGTGGGTTTGCGGATGATTCATGGCGACCCCCACATCTCCCACCTCCAGAACAAATGCCGCCTGCATAAAATCCGGACCCGCCTGATCAATCCCATCGATTTCACTCAAGCGGAGCTGCGACTGAGAAAATAAATTGGCGAGGGGGGCACTTCCACTTGTGAGCCACGAAAAGGCCTCCGTGGTAAGCTGTCGACTCCCGGCCTGTTGAGCCGCCACTTCGGCAACCGTGGCCCCGCCACGGAGTGCCTTGGCCAATTCTTCTCCGCGTTGGCGCGCCAGAAACCGCGCCGTATCTTTTGCCTCCGTACGGCCGCTGCCCTCCTTCCAAGCCCGCACTACCGCCTCCCGAACGGCACCCTCAAGCTTGGGAGTCTCTGTGAGAGCCTCGTCGGTCTTCCAGGAAAGATACCGAAAATTTTCGTCATCGATTGTCTCGACTGCGTTCCACCAGGACTGCTCCCCCATCTGACCAAAGACAATATCGACATAGGGTTGCTGCGAACCGTAGGGGTTGAATTGGGATCGCGGCTGCCGTTGAAATGATCGGCCGATATCCGTATCGCGTTGAAAATACCAAGCACTGCGAAGTTGGACTGAGTCGGCCCGCAATCCCTGTTGATCAGCCAACTCGCTGAAATTCGGGCGTTTGATTATTGCAATACCGTCCTCGTCGGCATATTGCCGTGCCGCCGCAAACGAGTTCATCCGCTTGCGAATCGCGGCAAATTTAGCATCGATGATCGCCTTGGCCTTCTCCGCGGCTACCCGCTGCCGGATGTAATCTCGCACCTCGTCGAGCGGCTTGTACTTGGGCTCCTTAAATCGAGCCTCTTGGTCGGAACCGGACTTGGGTGTCTCCGTGGCATCCGCCTGGGACGCATCCGGTTTGGCCACGTTTTCGCCCTCCGATGCGTTTCCTTCTCCAGAGCCTGCCTCCTTATTAGCCTCAATCAGTGGGGGTGGCGATTTCTTTTCCTGCTCAGACTCCGGGGCCGAAAAATGTACAAAATGCAGTGAAATCTCTCGGCTGCTGCGGGAAGAGTCGGTTTCGCCACCTGAAGAGTCGGTTTCGCCACCTGAAGAGTCGGGTTCGCCCCCTTGCGCGGGGGGC
>JAUWIQ010000142.1 GCA_030605285.1 Planctomycetota bacterium | reverse complement strand
GAGGATGTCTATACGATGATCGACCATATCCTGCTGCCCGAAGCGCTCGAAAAACACCTGCGGCGGACCTTTGTCTCGCGCGGGACCGATCTCTCCACGAGTGACCACTGGCCGTTGGTGGTCGATCTGGTGCTGCCCGAGTCGACCGAGAAGCCGCCGGGTGGGACAAAATAATGGACCCGGCACCATGGGTGCTGCGAAATTCTGGCCGCGGTGGTGATTTTGACCGCTGCCCTCCCGGAGTTTGTCTCGGTAGACTATTTTTAGCTTTTCTACCCCAGCCAAAAATCCAGAGATCGCTCAATCACGATGGCCCCATCCATTGCCAGCTATATCGACCATGCGGTGCTGCACCCCACGCAGACCGACGAGGATCTGGCGGTGGCGGCGGCACTTTGCACCAAATACGGGGTGGCCAGTATTTGCGTCAAACCGAGCATGGTGGCCCGGGCTGCCGAACTCCTTGCAGAGAGCCCGGTCAAGGTTTCGACGGTGATCGGCTTTCCCCATGGAGGGTGTGCCACACCGGTCAAGGCATTCGAGGCCGAGGAGGCCTGCCGCCACGGTGCAGTAGAACTCGATATGGTGGTCAACATCGGTCGCGTACTCTCGGCGGACTGGGAATATGTCGAGCAGGATATCCTCGCAGTCGTCGAGGCGGCCGCGACGGGAGGTGCCCTGGTCAAGGTGATTTTCGAAACCGGATTATTGGAAACCGACGAGCAGAAAATTAAGCTCTGCGCGTGCAGCGAGCGGGCAGGGGCCACCTTTGTCAAGACCTCGACCGGTTTTGGGTTTGTCAAACAGACGGCGGGCGGATTGCAGGCCACCGGGGCGACCCGTGAGGATATTACCTTGATGCGGAAACATTTTTCCCGCGGTGTGAAAGCCTCCGGGGGGATCCGCTCGCTGGCCGAAGCGCGGGCGTTTATCGACCTGGGGGCGACCCGTTTGGGCACCAGCAGCACCGAGGCCCTCGTGCGGGAAGAACAGGGGAGTGCGGCCGAGCCGCCCCCCTCGGGCAACTATTGAAACGGGAAGACCCCCAGCGAGGCAATCAAGACGATGCACGAACTCTATGGCAAAATCCAGGAAGCACAGGAATTTATCGACCAGCAGTGGGGTGAGCGACCCCGGGCGGGGATTATTCTGGGGACCGGCCTGGGACATTTTGTCGAGCAGATCGAAGTCGAGGCCGAAATCGATTATGAAAAGATCCCTCATTTCCCCAGCTCGACCGCCACGAGCCATCGGGGCCGCCTGATCTGCGGGAAGATCGAGGGTGTTCCGGTGATGGCCAAGGAGGGGCGGGTCCATCTTTACGAGGGCCATCCGACCAAGTCGATTACGCTGCCGGTCCGCGTGATGCGGGCGATGGGGGCCGAGTGGCTGATCGTCACCAATGCGGTCGGCGGTTTAAATCCCAACTACCGCGGCGGGGATATTATGGTGATCGAAGACCACATCAACCTGATGACCGACAATCCCTTGATCGGGGTCAATGACGACCGGCTCGGGCCGCGGTTTCCCGATATGTCGCAGCCCTACGACCTGGAGATGGTCAAAGCGGCCCTGGGGATTGCCCGCCAACATGATTTTGTGGCCCATCAAGGGGTCCTGGTAGCCGTCACCGGGCCTAACCTGGAGACGCGGGCAGAATATCGCTTCCTCCGTATGATCGGGGCCGATGTGGTTGGCATGTCGACGGTCCCCGAGGTGATCACTGCGGTCCACTGCGGGCTGCGGGTGGTGGGCTTTTCGGTCGTTACCGACATGTGCCTCCCCGATGCCCTCAAGCCGGCTGTGGTGGAAGAAATCATTGCCACCGCGAATACCGCGGAGCCTAAACTGCGCGACTTGATAATCGGCGTACTCAAACAAATCGGGAAACATGGTTCTTAAGTAAGGGGTTCCTCCATCGTGGCAATAGCGGACGGGATGCGCGACCTTGCCCATCAAATCGAAACCGCCACCGATTCCATCAAAACGCTTTGGCCGGAAAAACCGCGGGTGGGAATGATCCTCGGCAGTGGCTTGGGGGGCTTGGCGGACAATATCGAAGACGGGGTCTCGATCGACTACGCAACGATTCCTCACTTTCCCCGCTCCACCGCGCTCGGACACCAGGGCCGCCTGGTCTGCGGACAATTGGCAAAGACTCCGATCGTCGCGATGCAGGGCCGTTTTCATCGCTATGAGGGCTACGCGATCCATGAAATCACGCTACCGGTACGGGTGATGCGGGCCCTCGGCATGGAGGTCCTGATCGTTTCAAACGCGGCCGGGGGAATCAATCCTTATTTTTCGGCGGGTGACGTGATGATCATTCAGGATCATATCAATTTTCTCGGACAACTCCCGGCAACGGAAAACAGTGGGACTGCCACCCTGCCACGCTGCCCCGCAAAGACCGACATTTATGACCCTCACTTAATCGACATGGCCCGGACCGTTGCGCGGCGCGCAAACTTTCGGGTCCACGCGGGTGTGTATGTGGCGCAGCGGGGCCCCAATTATGAAACCCGCGCCGAATATCGCTACCTCCGCCGGATCGGAGCGGATGCCGTGGGAATGAGTACCGCGCCGGAAGCGCTGGTCGCCGCTGAGGCCGGCGCGCGGGTCTTGGGGCTTTCTGCGATCACGAACGTCTGCCTGCCAGACGCCCTGGGCGAGACAACCGGTGCGGGTGTCGTGGAAACCGCAGCACGAGCGGCTAAAAAAATGGAGCAACTTGTACTGGGAATTTTGATTTCTCTCGCAGAGTCAGCCGGGAACGCAGGAAATGGCTCTTGAAATGGGCCTCCCGATCAGAGGAAAATTGAAGCGACCCTTATCCTGGACCTAGGAACGTCGAGCCCTTGCTTCATGACTGCTTCTCAAATCATTGCGCTCAAGCGGGATGGGCAACGGCTTTCCGACGAACAGATCGCATGGTTTATTCAAAACTATACGAACGGGGAAATCCCCGACTATCAAATGTCGGCCCTCTCGATGGCCATTTGTATCAACGGTATGGAAAAAGCAGAGATCACCGCGCTCACGATCGCGATGCTCGAGAGTGGAATTCAACTTACCTGGCCCCAGAAATCCCGACCGCTTGTCGATAAACATTCGACCGGCGGGATTGGTGACAAGGTCTCCTTGGTTTTGGCCCCGCTGTTGGCCTGCTGCGAGCTGAGCGTCCCGATGATTTCTGGTCGCGGACTGGGCATCACCGGGGGTACGCTCGACAAACTGGAATCGATCGAAGGCTTTCGCACTAATTTGACCCTGAATGAAATAGAGCAGCTTACCACCGAGGTAGGCTGTGTGATTACGGGCGCTACCGAGGAAATTGCCCCGGCGGATCGCAAGTGGTACGCGCTGCGGGATGTGACCGCCACGGTGCCGTCGGTCGCCTTGATTACGGGCAGTATCATGAGCAAGAAACTGGCAGAAGGGCTCGATGCCCTGGTTCTGGATGTCAAATGTGGCGGCGGCTCTTTTATGAAAACTCTCCCGGTGGCGCGTGCCCTGGCAGAATCTCTCGTGGCAGTGGGCACCTCGATGGATGTGACCACTTCGGCCCTGATCACCGACATGCAGCAACCGCTGGGAAAAATGATTGGCAATGCCGTTGAGGTCAACGAGGCGCTTTCGGCACTGGAAGGGGGGGGGCCTGCCGACTTGCGCGAACTGACGCTCGCCCTTGGTGCCGAGGCCTTGATATCGGCTCACATCGAGCTGGAGAGACCGGCCGCCAAGAATCGCCTTGCGGGCCTGCTCGATAGCGGACATGCGCGGGAAAAATTCGCCGAGATGGTCTCTGCGCAGGGGGGGCAACTCAGCCGGCCGCGTGAAGTTGCAGCCGCGACGAGTATTTCCGCACCTCGCGCGGGCTATGTGGCGCGTGTGGATGCGGAACAACTGGGGCAAATTGTAGTTCAGCTCGGCGGCGGGCGGACGGTAATGTCCGACCGGGTGGATTATGCAGTCGGCCTGGAGATGCAGGTTCGGATTGGCGACATCGTCGAACAGAATCAGGAACTGATCCGCGTATTTTCCCGAAATGAAGTCTCCGACCAATTAATCACCACATTGACAGAGACCCTACAGATCGAAGAGGGTCCTTTTTACAGCGAGCCTTTGATTCTGGATCAAGTCCACAAAACCTCCCAGGAATTGAGTGATGAATAAGCAACAACAAATCGATCTGGTGGCAACGGCACTCGAGGCCCGCTCGATGGCACATGCCCCCTACTCGAATTTTCTGGTAGGGGCGGCCCTGCTTGCCACGGATGGTACAATTTTTCGCGGGGTCAACGTCGAAAATGCATCCTACGGCCTGACCAACTGTGCGGAGCGGACCGCGATCGCTACGGCAGTGGCGGCCGGCCACCGCAAGTTTGCGGCGCTTGCTGTGGCGACGGCCGGCGGAGTCTCGCCCTGCGGGGCCTGTCGACAGGTCCTGGCGGAATTTTCAAAACAACTGCCCATCATGTTGGTGGATACCGAACGGAATAATGCCATCCGTCAAGTTGATCTCGAGGCCTTACTGCCCGATCCTTTTTCTGCTTAGCAGGCCGCAGGGCCCAACCTGAAAATGGACGCCCGCTGGAAAGATTATGGCCTCCCCACCCTCCCCACCCGCTCCCGGCCGTCGAGGCGTGGTCGCCGTGATCCAGCGGGCAAACCGGTACCGTGTGATTCGACGCGCAGCGAAGGTGATTGCCCCGGGGCGACTCTGTTTTCCGGGTGGCGGCATGGAGCCGGGTGAAAGCGAGCAACAGACCCTGATCCGCGAAATGGAGGAAGAACTCGGGGTGGTGGCGGAACCTGTGGAGAAAATCTGGGAAAGTGTCACACCCTGGAAGGTGGAAATCGCCTGGTGGTCCGCCAAGCTCGCACCCGCTGCCAGGCTCCGGCCTAATCCTGAGGAGGTGGCCGCCGTCTCCTGGCTAGCCTTTGAAGAATTGCAGGGCCGGGAGGAACTGCTGGAGAGCAATCGCGAATTCCTAGCCTACCTAAAAAGTGTCGAGCGGACGCAATCCGAGGCCCGTTGAAGCGTTGCCCTGGTCAAAAACTATATCGGATTCAGATCCTCTTCTTCGAGTACTGCCAGATAGGGGAGGTTGCGATAGGCATCTTCATAATCGAGGCCGTAACCGACGACAAATTCATCGGGAATGTTGAATCCGACAAAGTCCGGTGTAATCTCGACTTCGCAGCGACCTTCTTTGTGGAGCAGGACCGCAGAATGAACTGAGGCCGGTTCTAACTTCTTAATTCGTGAAATCACCTCTTGAAGTGTGTGACCGGTATCGAAAATATCATCCACCAGCAGCACCTCTCGATGTTTTATGTCGGGCATCAACTCGTCATTAATAATCAACTCTCCCCGTGTGGTCGTGGCACCATGATAACTGCGGGCCTGTAGTACGCCAACGCGCAGCGGCATCTCAAGCAGTCGAATCATGTCGGCAAGCAGCACGACACTTCCGGTAAGAATACCAATAATGGTCAGTGGGCGGCCCTGGTAATGGTCCGTAATGTCTTGCGCCATTTTACGGACACCATCGCTCAATTGTTTTGCATCAAGTATTGTTTTCATGGAATCAAGAAGAAGAAGGGTAATGGTTAAAAAATTAAATTAAAATACCTGCAATACAGGCCGTCATGAACGCCGCCAGCGTGCCACCCAGCATGGCCCGCACACCGAGTTTTGCCAGATCGCTCCGGCGATCGGGGGCCACTCCGCCAATGCCACCGAGCTGGATTCCAATCGAGCCGAAGTTGGCAAAGCCGCAAAGGGCATATGTTAGGATCGTGACACTGCGAGGCGAGAGGCCTTCTTGCAATTGGCCTAATTGAAGATAGGCCACAAATTCATTGGCAACCATCTTGGTGCCGAGCAATT
>JAUWIQ010000428.1 GCA_030605285.1 Planctomycetota bacterium | reverse complement strand
TGCCGATTTTCGCAAGGCCAAGCTCGGCAACGCAGATTTCACGGGCTCCAATCTTGCCAATGCCCGTTTTCAGGGGGCCAATCTCCGCGGGGCGCTGTTTAAAAACACGGATCTGGAGGGTGCAAATCTGGCAGCAGCAGATCTACGCGGGGCAAATCTTGAGGGGGCCTCACTTTTCGGTGCTGTTTTTTACGAGCCGGCAACAGATTCCGCTCCGGAGCAACAAGCGGTCCTGGATCATTCCACCATTTTATCTCTCGACCAAATTACGCTCCTGGCGGATCGTCAGGAACAGTACTTGAGAAAGATCATTGCAAATCCATGAGTGACCCACAGGACTTTACCTCGATGCGGACACTCTCCCCGCGCCGCAACACCTCTACAGCGGACGACCTGGAGGGGCTCGTTGCCGAACAACTCCAGCACTTTTCAATCGACCCCAGCACCCCGTTTGGCACGGCGCTTGCGCAGCTCGTAGGCCGGATGTATGCATCTCAGGCCGATGTCGATGCCCTCTGGCATCTGACGCTTTCGGAAATGGCCACGCTCGATGCGCCGGAGCGGATTGCCCGCTTCAACGCCCTCAAGTTTCTCTCTTTTCAACTGGCCAAAATCCTCGACAGCTTGCAGGGATCTTTTCGTCGCAGTTACCAATCGCTCGACTACAGTCCCGCAACGCAGATGTCCAAGGGGCCCTATCCAATCTTCGACAACATCACCGCAATCTTCTCTGCCACACCTGTCATCACCCGAACCGCGACGTACATCTACGCCTGTGCCGAATGGATTGAAGATGCATTTGCAGGCCGGGAATTGATGCTCGAGATCTATTCCCGCTTGCTTAATCCAACGAGCATCTCACTCGCCAACCACATTGTCGATCTGGAAGCAGGACGCTGGGCGGCCGATTATCTGGCCTGGAATTTCAATAGCGGCATGGCGGCCATTGATGCGACCCTGGCCCACCTCTTGGGACGGGAGGACGTACTGATTACGAGTCGCAATATTTATGGCGGTGCGCATCAGTTGATTCATGACTGGTATGCCAAGGAGAGCAATCTTGCAATTGCCGTCGAAACGTTTGATGGCTATGGCCACGAAAGCTTTGAGGCGTGTTACCAGTCGACCGCCATCAAATACGCAGAGCGGCTTGCGGCGGGGCGGCGCATTTACCTCTATCTCGAGTCACCATGCAATCCCCACGGGTACGTTATGGATTTACCTGCGATTTGCAGCGCCGCGCACGCCCAGGGCGTGCGGGTCATGCTCGATGCCACGGTCGGTACGCCCTTTCTCTGCCAACCGCTTGCCCGCGAGGAGACTACCGAGCGACCCGATTTTTTGATTCACAGCTATACCAAGGATCTCTCGGGGACCGGTAGCGTGATCGCCGGCTGCGTGATCGGACGCAACGAGGACATGTTCCTTCCCAAGGGACAGGTCATGGAGACGACTTCCTGGGACCAGACCATGTTCTGGAACGTCTACTACGTCAAAGGCGCCTTTCTCAATGCCGATGCTGCCTTTGAAGTGATCCAGGGAATCCGTACGCTGGACGTCCGCATGATGCGCAAATGCATTAACACGGAGATCCTCGCTCGTTTTCTCGACGCCCATCCGCAGATTCGCGTCCACTGCAGCGCACTCGAGAGCAGTGAAAACCACACACTTTGCCAGCAGCAACTTTTTCTGGGTCTGCCCGCGCCCCTGTTCACAATCAATTTAGACAAAATTCCCAAAACCGCATTTCAACAATTTTTTGATTCCCTCTCGCCAACTTTTGGGCACATGATCAGCCTCGGCCAGTCGAACACGATCGTCAGCTGCCCGTCGTTGACCACCCATTCCGAGCTGGACGATGCCGCCTTGGCGGATGCGGGCATGACCGCCACGACGATTCGCTTTTCGGTCGGCGATGAGGACCCGTTGGACCTGATTCGGCATCTGGAGGAAACGGCCCGACTGACGATCGATCGCCAAATTCCAGGTTTTTGCGCTGGATTTCTGGACGCGGCCGCAACCAAACAGTTGATCCGCGACTGCTACACATCGGCGCACGCCCGCTACATTGATGCCCGCCTCGCCTGACCGCGCAAGCCCGCAGATCAGCACGGCGAGCGCTCCTTGGGGCAGCAACATCTCCTGAGTAGCAACACAACCCGCAGTATTTTGTTGTCCTGCTCGCCGAGATTCTCTCGTCGGGAACACCTCGCCCCGACACCTAGAAAACTTAGCTGGCCACGCTGGCCGCCTCGGAATAGAGCCGATAAAGCTGCACCACAAAATACATTAGCGCAAATGCCGTAAATAGAATCATCAACTGAGTCAGCCGCCACGGGCGGCTATTCACCCAACCGATGATAAATCCCGCGATCGGCGTGAGCAGGAAAGCAAGGATCCCCAACAGCGGACTGGTTTCATTGCGGAGCGCAGCGACAACCACAATTGCCCAACAGCTCAAGACACCGACCAGACAGACCGATTCAATCAACAACGGCCCCGCAAGATATGCCAACAGAAACATCAGTTCTCTTTTTTGTTAAGGTACTCTTGCTTAACAGGAGGCTCCAGCTCCGTAACGCTTGCCACCATTATGAGCGTTTTTTTAGCGTGCTGCAAGATTTTCAGAGGGAAGGGCAAGGGCCCCCTATTTCTCCCCGATTTTATAGACTGCCTCCTCCGTGCGGATGATCAGCGCATCCCCCGCGACCGCCGGGGAGGCCAGAATATTTTCACCCAATTGATTTCTGGCTAATTCTTTAAATTCATCCCCCGTGGCAATCACGGTGGTCTCCCCTGTGTCGCTGAAAAAATAGACGCGGCCCGGCGCAGCCAGTGGCGAAGCCGAGTACTTTCCCGAGATCCGCTTCCGCCATACCGGCTCGCCTCGCTCCGTATCCAGACAGCTACGCCGCG
>JAUWIQ010000036.1 GCA_030605285.1 Planctomycetota bacterium | reverse complement strand
GCCGACGATCACCTTCTGCAGCTCTTCCTGCATGACGCGTCGATGCTGGCTGAATTCTTGGAGAATGTCGCCCAGGCTTTTTTGCTTGGTTGCCACGTTCTGATCGCTCATCCAGACAGTCCAAGTCGAGGAGAAAATAGTGCCACAATTCAGGTAGCTGTATTCTATAAGCGTAAATTGTCGGCAGCAACGGAGATCCAAGTTCAATTGCCGCCAGGGGAGGTCCGCTCTAAGATGGTATAGGTATTACCCAACCATAGCTTGTACGGTTATGTTTCTCTCGCGTATTTTCCTGCATCTCGGTCTGATCGCAACGATTATCCTGGCGGCGCCATGCACAAGCCGGGCCCGCGACGAGATTTCATCGGAAGCCGTTCAGGGTGCTATTTCTCGGGCCATCCGCCATTTGAAGCAGGGGCAGAAGAGTCGCGGAAATTGGACACCCTACCGAGGTTTTTCCGGGGGGGTGACGGCCCTCTGTACGCTTGCCTTGCTCGAAGCCGGGGTCCCGCCGGAGGATCCCACAGTTCGTAAAGCGGTCAAGTACCTGAGAACCCTGCGGAACTCTGCGGAACCTCAGACTTACACGATCGCATTGCAAACGATGGTCTATTGTCGGATCGGCAGTCCGCTCGACCGCAGCACCATTCGGGACAACGTTCGTTGGCTGGAGGCCCAGCAAATTTCCAGCGGACCCAAGCGCGGTTCCTGGGGTTACGCCTCCGGAGGAGGCGATCCTTCAAACACCCAGTTTGCGATTCTGGCCTTGCACGAATCGGCACTTGCGGGTTTTGAGGTCAACCGGGAGACGTGGCGTCATACCCTGGGTTACTGGCAACGAACTCAACGGCGGTCCGGGGCCTGGGGTTATCCACCGCGACCGGGTCGCGGCAGCATGACCTGTGCGGGGATCGCCTCGGTGATCATCGCTGAACGGAATCTTATCGGCAGCGATGCACGGTGGGTCGATGGCAACTGTGTTTGCGGCGATCCTCTGCGAAATAAGTTCGTCAATAAAGGATTGGAGTGGATGGGTCGAAACTTTTCTGTGCGGCACAATCCGATTGAAGGCAGCCGTATTGGCGATGCGATCGAACAAAACAATCTTTACTACCTTTATGCCATGGAGCGGGTGGGACGGATTTCCGGCAAGCGGTTCTTTTTCGGACCGCTCGAGAAAACAACCGGGAAACGCCACAAATACGATTGGTATCGGGAAGGCGCCGCGTTTTTGTTAGGCAACCAACACCCCGATGGACATTGGACCGGTGGTGGTTTTGCGGAAGACAATACCCAGATCGCAACCAGTTTCGCATTGCTCTTTTTGGCCAAGGGCCGCCGACCGGTGCTGATTGCTAAATTGAAACGATCGGGAGATGATTGGAATCGGACGCCGAATGACTTGACCCGACTCACGCGTTATACGGAGCGCAAGTGGAAGATGCCACTGACGTGGCAAGTGATTGATTCCGAACGTGCCGGGGCCGACGACTACGCTCAAACTCCCGTGCTTTTTCTTTCCGGGAGCGAACCTTTCCAATTCTCCACCTCACAGCGCCAGGCACTGCGACGGTATGTGGAACAGGGGGGGTTTATTTTCGCCGACGGCTGCTGTGGAGACAACGGATTCGACGCTTCACTGCGCAACGAATTAAAAGCGATTTTTCCGGAACCTGAATACCCGCTACAACCACTGGATCCCCAGCATCCGATCTGGTCGATCGATGAGAAAGTCGATCCGGACCATGTGGATCCCGAGGGCCGTTGGCTCTGGGGTATCAATTTCGCCTGCAAAACCAGCGTGGTCTACTGTCCCGGCAACCTCTCCTGCTATTGGGAACTCGCAACACCGGGCGAAAAGTCAGCACCCAGCGATTCCGCGCAACGCGAAATCGACACTTGCCGATCCATTGGAATCAACGTGCTGGCCTATGCGACGAATCGCAAGCTGAAACCAAAAGATGCAATTCCCAGTACCCTGGCACGTCTGGAAGCGGAGGACAATGAAACGCGCGGGCATTTTGCCATCGCTAAACTACAACATGCGGGTGGTTGTGATGCTGCGCCGCGAGCCATGACCCATCTGATGGAATCTCTGGCACACACCCTCGATATGCATACGGCGACCGAGATACCCCTGATTTCACTCCAAGATCCCGGATTGTTTCAATACCACTTCGTCTACATGCACGGACGACACGACTTCCGACTTACCCCGCAGGAAAAACAACAACTTAAGTCATTTGTTGAACGCGGGGGAACCGTTTTAGCAGATTCTATCTGTGCCAGTCCCGCTTTTACTAAAGCCTTTCAGCGAGAAATGCAGGCAACCTTTGGTAAGCCTCTGGTGTCGATTCCAAGCAACCACCCACTTTTGACCGCCGAGTATGGCGGTGCGGACTTAAGTCAAGTTGCTAGGAGGGAAACCATCCGCAAGTCCGACGGAGCGGGATGGAAAATTCTTGAAAAACGTGGGCCGGTGCAATTGGATGGGATCCTCGTGAACGATCGCTGGGGCGTTATTTTTTCGCCCTTCGATTTGAGCTGTGCGCTGGAAAAGCACGTTTCGCCACACTGTCGGGGCTACACCCCGGAAGACGCAACTCGGATTGCAATCAATGTGATTCTTTACTCGTTATTGCATTAGACGCGCCGTACTTTCGGGGCCACCCCGCCAAGCCGGAGAACGCGAATCGAAAAGGTCGAAAGCCGACTCCTTGTCACGCGACCGAGCGGGCAGCAGACGCACAAGGATGGCTACTCGTTGCGGACGCATGACGAGATTTGGGATGCCTTGATACAAAAAACACCGTTGCGGCGCGCATCTCGCGATGAATGGGGAACACCGCTTGAGGGGCGGCATCTGCCCTACCGGTTCGAAGTTTTAGCGAAACAGCTTTAATGCTGCCCGCCGCATTGAGGCAACCTGCACCGGTCACTTGGGCCGCCATCCATTATCGATCGCACGCAGGATCAGTTTCATGATGAGATACGAATGGGTGCCAATACTATCACCACGTGCCTCATAACCATCGGCACTGGTCAACACCTCATACGCCTTGACGATCCCCTTGATCTTACCGTTGGCGTCCATAATCATTCCGCCGCTTGCTCCCTGCTCGACCGGTGCGGTGAAGGCAATTTCCGTTGGGAAGTCGGTGTTGGCCTGAAATCGGTAGCCGGTGATTTTCCCGGCGGTTAAGGTCGGCACACCCTGGGGAAACGCCGAGACAAAGACGGTCGTGCCAGGGGGGAGTCGCCTGTGATCGAGCCTGAGCATTGGCAGGTGTTGCATGGTTGCAGGCAGGCGAAACGCCGCAAGATCATAAAAGACGTGCCAGCCCTCGTTTTCTGTCACCTCTCCGGTGCTGCGGTCACCGAGAGAAGTAAGCTGTATTCGTTTCGCACCTTTCACAACGTGGTGTGCCGTTAGCACATATCTTTTATTGCGAATATAGGTGATGACGCCGGAACCCTGAGATCCGTTATCGGCCACAATGAGGATCGTGGCCATTTTGATCTTTCTAAGAAGCGCCTCCCGATTGTCCGCACAGCTGTTGGCTGGGTAACTGCCGGCTACGCACGCGAAGACGAAAATAGCAATGCCCCAGCGGATGGCGATGGAAGACCGATCCGAACAGAAACAATGATCTGCTATGCGCAGATGAGATTTGCCATTGTCCATTGTGACACCTGAGTTGCACCGGTTACGGGCCGGATGGGTCGCCCCAAATATATGCTGTGGCGTCTGGGACATCAACTTTCCGATGGGCGAGCGGGAAGCTACGCCCGTCGATGCCAGCGGCAAGAGCATTGACAGCATATCTGAGTGATCGCCATAACAAACGCAGTGTCAAAAGGTTATGGCTCACTTCCGGCCGCTGAAAGAACCTTGACCCACGCACCGAGAGCGACCTATAATCCCGCCGCTTGTGATTGTGCAATTCTGCGTAAGCGGTTTTTGAATTTCGGTTTACGATGGTTCGCGGGACTGTCGTTCCTTCTCGCAGGCAAGGATGCCAATCTGATTAATCGTCCAGTTGGAAATTGTGGACTCATGCGGGTCCGCGCGCCGGAAGTGGTGCGCGTTTTGGTTGCTGCTGCGCGGTACTTCTTAATTGTTGTCGCCGCAGTGTCTCTACTCCCGGAACTGGCCCAGCGCCAGGGACTCGCCCAGGTCCCACTTCCTGCTCTAGAACCACCCCCTACATCCGTTGCTCCCGGAACTCTCCGCATACGGGTCTGGCCACGCAGCGATCCGGGGGGAGTCAATGCCCAGTGGTTTCCCAGCGAGAATGGTCGCGAGTCGATTGCGGTGATCACCGGTGGCATCAATGTACTCGTGGAGGGCATGGACGGCGTGAATACGGTTGATATTTCAACCGATCGGCTTGTGGTCTGGGTTGGCGGTACCCAGCAATTAAACCTTTCGGGTATCAGCACGGTCAATGAAAACACGCCACTGGAATTTTACATGGAGGGAAATATCGAATTCCGACAGGATGAAAGAACCCTGCAGGCCTCTCGGATGGTTTACAACGTGCAGGGCGACCAAGGCGTCATCCTGGATGCGGAGCTTCTGGCACCGGTACCCGATTATGAGGGGAAAATCAGGATTCAAGCCGAGCGCATGCGCCAGTTGGCACGCAATCGCTACCAGGCCAATGGTGCAAAGTTCACAACCAGTCGTCTTGGTGAGCCCGGATATTGGCTGCAATCGGATGATTTGCTGTTTGAGGAGGTGCCCACAAATAGCGTGGATCCTCTCAGCGGTCAGACCCTGATGGAAAACACGCAGATGATCACAGGCTCTGGAAACTCTGTGTTCATTGAAGGGCTGCCCGTCTTCTATTGGCCCCGTTGGACCACCAATATGGAGAATCCCACGTTCTATCTGAATAACGTGCGGGTGAGTGATGACGATGTTTTTGGCTTCCAGGTACAGACCAACTGGGATGCCTACGAATTGCTCGGTTTCCGCGAGCAACCGCGCGGCACCGAGTGGGATTTCAACGCAGACCTGTTGACCTATCGCGGGATCGGCTATGGGACCGCATTTCACTATGACCGTGGATTTTTACCACTGCTTTCAGAAGATAGCCTGGGACAATTTGAGGCTTGGTTTATTAAAGACCATGGGTTGGATAATTTGGGTTTGGACCGCCGTGCCCTGGTTCCAGAAGAGACCTACCGGGGTCGTATCCTGTTTGATCACCAGCAACGATTTGGCGATGGTTACAAACTCGTCGGCCAAGCAGGCGTCATCAGTGATCGCAACTTCCTGCAAGAATATTTTCTTGAGGAATGGAACACGTATCCAGACGAGGTCACGCGCGTACGACTGGAAAAACGGACGGACAATCCCTTGTGGACGGTGCAGGGCAATTATCGTCCAAATCCGTTTTTCACCCAGGTCGAATGGTTGCCGCGAGGCGACCATTACTGGCTAGGTCAGTCGCTACTCGCTGATCGGTTGACGTGGTTCGAACACACGAATGTGGCGTATGGCAAGTACCGCATCGCCAGCGCACCGACCAATCAGACCGATGCGAACCAATGGGCCTTGTTGCCCTGGCAAGTAAGCGAATCGGGTGGCCGATTTGCAACGCGTCAGGAGATCGATCTACCCGTCTCTTTGGGCCCCGTCAAAGTCGTTCCCTACGCGCTGGGGGAACTGGCCCACTGGGATGCCGATCTTTTCGGGAATCCGCTCAGTCGGGCGTATGGCCAAGTGGGTCTGCGGAGTAGCCTCGCCATGTGGAATGTGAACCCTTTCCTAGAAAGCGATTTATTGAACCTGCATGGCCTGGCGCACAAGGTGGTGTTTGAAGCCAAATTATCCTATAGCGACGCGAGTCAAAGTGTGACAAGCCTCCCGCTTTACGATGCGATCAACGATGACTCGATGGAAAACTTTCTCAACCGATTGCAATCGTCTGGAACGCCAGGCGCTTTGAATCGTCCTCTTTTTTCTTTTCTCACCCCGTTCGATCCTCGCTCCTATTTAATTCGTACCGGGATTGGCGACTGGGTCAGTTCACCCTCGACCGAAGTGGTTGACAGCTTGACCGTAGCCCGCTTTCAGGCTCGCCAACGGTGGCAGACCAAGCGGGGTGTACCGGGAAATCGCCGAATCATTGACTGGCTCAGTTTCGATACAGGGCTCTCTCTGTTTCCTCAGGAAGAACAAAATTTTGGGCAATACGTCGGGCTGATTGACTACGACTGCCGCTGGCATGTGGGCGATCGGTTGACCCTGCTCTCGGAAGGAATCTTCGATGTGTTTAGTGAGGGTCAGTCACTCATCAATGTAGGCGGGTATCTCGACCGTCCCGACATTGGCAGCATCTACCTGGGAGTGCGCTCTTTTGAGGGGGGTCGACGTACCGCAACACCACCTTTGGGAAGTCAGGTGGGACTGGCAAATATTAAATACCGCATGAGCCCCAAATACATCGCTGCTTATGAAGCAAGTATTGATCTGGCGGGAACCGCCAACGTTGGTCAGCGGGTAGCGTTCACGCGGATCGGTGAATCGTTTCTGGTCCGTGGTGGGCTCCGCTATGATATGAGTAAAGATAATCTGGGGGTCGCACTCACGGTCGAACCACGACTGTTCCGCCGCAAGGGCCGTAACACAATCGAAGGGATTCAAGTTCCACCTGCCGGAGCCCTGGGGATCGAGTAAGGTCGTTTCCGCTAATGCAAATCGACAAAAATGTGGGTGTGGCTATTTTCAGCGCACCTTTCCTGATAGGGTGTCTGCTACGGCGTTTGATGCTGAGGAATCGTCCGCACCGCATCAAAAGGGCTTCAACAGTTTTTCTATAAACCAACGCCTCGCATCGAAACTCGTCATGCTGGCAAAAGAAATCAAGTCTGGCAGCGTGGTCAATTATCAAGGCTCCCCGGTATTGATTCAAACGGTTGCAGTTCAGACACCCTCGGCGCGGGGGGCCGCTACGTTGTATAAATTTCGGGGTCGGAATCTGGTGACTCGCCAAAAACAGGATTTCGTCCTGCGGGGAACCGAGTCGATCGAGGAGGCCGATTTTGAGCGCCGTAGCGTCAAACTCATGTACATCGATTCGGTAGCGTTGCACCTGATGGACTCGGGCGATTACAACCAATACAGCATAAGCCTTGAGGAGGTGACGGGAGAGCGGCCCTACATCACCGAGCAACTGGATGGCATCTTGGCGCTACTTTACAATGGCGCGTGCGTAGGCCTGCAACTTCCGACGACGATCGAACTGGAAATCACCACAACCGATCCGGCAGTGAAGGGAGATTCAGCCACCAAGCGGACCAAACCTGCAACGCTGGAAACAGGACTCGTAGTCCACGTCCCGGAATACCTCAAAAATGGCCAACGAATTAAAGTCGACTCACTTTCCGGCCAGTATATTTCTCGCGCTTGATAAAATTGCCAAACACCAAAGAACTACCCGGACTGGAAGCGACGGGAATCTGCGAGAGCAAGTCTGTGAAAGGAAAAAGAAATGAATTCCAACGAACCCTACAAAAACGCTCCCTTGGAACTGGTCACACTCATTTCGGTGACGGACGGTAATCTGGCAGAAATTCTCAAACTCGCCCTGGCTGATGAAGAAATCGAGTGCGCGATTGAGGGGGAACATCAGGCTGGACTCACGGGGGTCTTTAAGATTCGGGTCCTGGTCCCCAAAAAGGATCTCAAGCGGGCAGAAGAAATTCTCCATCGCCATGCCGGGGAGGATGCGCAAGATATTGCAACGGACCCCGACGTGGGAGAACTGTAATCCGTTACTGGAGCGGTTGGCCTGCTACGGATTTCTATCTATGATTGTTTGGAAGGCGTATGTCGTAGTAGCTAGGTCGATTTCGGGAAACTCAGGATGGTAAAAAAGGAAGGCAAAAAAGGTCCTCGCAAGAAGGTTCCCAAGGAGTTGGCGGTGATCAACGCCGACAACTGCACCGGTTGTGAATCGTGTCTGGAAGTCTGTCCCGTCGATTGTATCGAAATGCGGACGCTCGATCGGGGCATCGTGAAGGGCATCCAACAATGGTGTGAAATTGATCTGGAACGATGTGTCGGCTGCGAGGTGTGTGTCCACATTCCTCAGAAAAAAACGAATCCCTATGAGTTGACCGTCTGCCCCTGGGATGCCATCGAAATGGTCCCCACCGAGAAGGTCCACGAAATCGTCGCCCAGATCGGTGGGCCACCCGAATATATTCACGAAAACTGGGATCGTCTCGTGACTGCCGCTCATCAGCTGGCGACCCTACGTGCCGAATCCCTCTGAGGCGGTCACAGACCGCCAAGGGGTAAGGATCGCGGGCTGCCCCAACGCCCATCCTCCGCAGCCTACGCCTACCGTAATCGTTCCTCCGCCGACGGTGGCGTGATCAGGAGCCACAAATCCGATCCTGACAGCGGACCATATACTCCAGGCTTTCCTTTGCGAGCCGCTCGATTCCCGGATCGTAATCAAAGACTTCCACCGACACCCAACCGCGGTAATCCGTCTCTCCGAGTGCTTCAAAAATTGGCACAAAATCCTCGTCGCCAAATCCGGGCCCCTGCAAATTGGGATCGTTGGCATGAAAATGAACCATGACATCGGCATACCGGCGGACCAAATCCGCAGCGGACTCCTCCTCGCTCGCCATCGCCTTCACATCCAAATGGAGCCGGCAGGCAGGCGACCCAATCCGCTCGATCAGCTGGACCGCCTCCGCGGCGGTCGTAAGAAAATCGGTCTCCGCCGGGGCGAGCGGTTCGAGTGCCAAAACCACCTCCAATTCCTCCAGGGCCGGCAGCGCCGCGGAGAAGACCTCGGCCGCGTAGTCGGTGGCAGCCTCCCGGGTCACGCCCTCCTGTAGATTGCGCTGCGGGGGGGACCCAAAGACCATGATCCGCCCACCGAGATCCCGGCAGAGTCGACCCAACTGAATGAGATAATCGGCCGTCCGTTGCCGCACCGCGGCCTCGGCACTCGTGAGGTGGTAGCCCTCTGTCTTTGCGAGCAGCCAATGCAAACCGACGACTTCCAGCTCGGCGGCCTGGGCCTGCCGGCGAACCTGTTCCCGCTGCGAGGCAGAAATAGCCTCCGCGCTGGGTCCCAGCGTAAAGGGCGCAATTTCCACGCCCGTGTAGCCACATTCGCGGGCAAAGGCAAAGGCCCGTTCCAAGGACCAATCTGCAAACGTCTCGTTGCATATGGCGAACTTCATTCCTCGATTTCCTCTCTCTCCCGCCCGTCGTCCTCGCGAGCCACCATTCCTGGCAGGCTCCGCTGTCCCGAGATTTGTCGCTTACCAGCTTTGGATTTCTTCGCGCTTTGCCCGCTAAGGGGCCTCCCCTCGGCGGTACTCGGCGCACTGAGAGTCGGTTCGGCCGCCCCCTCCAGCGGCTGGCCCACAATGGCGGTTTCAATTCGCCCAAGCGCTGGTTTTGCATACTCCGCAGACACCTCAAACCCGATAAATTTGCGCCCCAGTTTTTTGGCCACGCTGCCCGTAGTGCCACTCCCTACAAACGGGTCAAGGACCCGCTCTCCCTCGTTGCTTGAAGTGCGCACAATTCGTCCCAGCAGTTGTTCAGGCATCTGACAACCGTGAAAACCGGCGCGTTCCTTGAACGTGCCCGCGACGCGGGCAAAGTACCAAGTGTCCTCTTCGGCCGTAAAACCACCGGGAAGATCCTGGGGTCTGAGAACCCATGTATCGTCTGGCAAGCGGCCCTGCGGGTTCGCTCTGCGGTCACCATAAACGAGCTGCCGCGCCGAAGGGACTCGGATCGAATCGGCATTGAATGTAAATTCGTCTGGATTTTTCACCATCTGTAAAAGGTGCGCATGAGATCGATTGAACTTCCGTTTACAATTGACGCCAAACGTGTAGTACCAAATCACCCAACTCCGGCAGGACAAGCCCAACTCCCGCTGCATCAGCAGTTTGAGTTCCGCAGCATATTCGTCGCCAATCGCCAACCAGAACGTCCCCGTGGGCGTCAAGATACGGACAATTTCCGCCATCCAATCTTGGC
>JAUWIQ010000235.1 GCA_030605285.1 Planctomycetota bacterium | reverse complement strand
TAGAGAAATCCTATGCGCGATTCAAGAAAGGCAAATCCGATCACGCCGGCTTCCTACACGAGGATGCCGCAATCGGGATGTCGGTCAACTTGCACGGCAAACCTGCCAAAGAGGAACTCGATCTTCTCAACGTCCAGCAGAAAATGCTTCATGCACAAATGATCGCGAACCTCGATAGTGCTCCGGAACTCTCTGAAGAAGAGAAAGGTCAGTTGAAAGAAGCATCCGGTAAATTGATGGATATATTTTATGATACAGCCCGATCCGACAATGTTCAGGCTGGCATGGCTGGCTTTGTCAACGAACGATCGACAATCGTTTTCGGAGGCAAAGTCACCGACGGAAACGCCCTGGAGGGTGCGATCAAGCAACTGGTGGAAATCGCGGGTAAGAAATTGAGTATCCCGCTGGCCAACTGGGAGGCGGAAAATCATGGTTTTTATCGAATTCACACCTGGAAGACGTCGGTTCCCGATGAAGACACCAAGCAGTTACTGGGCGAGGAGCTGGAAATTGCGATCGGAGTCAATGCCAGCAGTATCTATCTTGCGATCGGCGGAAACAGCATCGCCGATTTAAAAAAGACCATCGATGCCGCAGCGGAGGCAAGCAAAACGCCGAGCGACCCATTCGAGGCCTTTGTTAAGCTTGGCCCCTTGGTTGACCTTGCCGCATCTCAGGAAGATGGCAAGCAGTTTGCCCCCCTGACCGGAATGCTGCGTGAAAAGGACCAGATTATTTATGCGGTGCAACCGGTTGCGGGGGGGATCCACTTGCGGATTGTGTTCCAACAAAACCTGCTGCGGGCAATTCCGATGATGGGCATGGTGATGGGAGGCCCTAGAGGGCAAGTTACCCCGAAAGGCCCGGGGGCCGACAGCAACTAATACGCCGCGATGGCTCCCCTCTGGCCGCTCCCCTCTGGCCTAGGTACCCTCTCGTCGATGGGTCCCTGTCGGCCTCTATGGCGTCGGCCTCTATGGCAATGCCGCCGATCTTTACCTAGGCCGGCGGATTGACCGGTTCTCCCCCCGGTCGCATGCGTCGTAGTTGACCACAGGCGGCATCGATTTTTGCGCCTTTGCGGCGACGGCCCTGAACATTAATTCCGCGGTCAATGAGAAGTTTGCAAAAATTGTCAGTCGCCTCTCGAGTGGGCGTTTGGTAGGGAAGTCCTTCTACGCGATTGTAGGGAATCAGATTCAAGAAGGCCACGCGGCCCGCAAGCAAGTCTGCAAGACCCACCGCGTCCGCCGCGCTGTCGTTGATACCGCCAAGCAGCACATATTCGAAGGTAAGTCGCCTCCCCGAGGCCTCAAAATAACCATCGGCCGCTTGGATAATCGCCTGTAACCCGCTGGACTTGTTTACCGGCACTAACGTATTGCGAAGTGCATCGTCGGCCGCATGCAGCGAAACTGCCAGATTGTAATGAACCGGACCTGCAGCCAGCAGGTCGATCGCGGCGGGCAGGCCGACCGTGGAAATCGTCACCCGCCGAGGGCTGATCCCCAACCCATCGACATCTCCCGCTGCGGCGAGTGCTCGTAGCAAGTGGTCCAGGTTGGCAAGCGGTTCGCCCATTCCCATCACCACAATGTGACTCAAACGTTCTGCTTCGGGAAGCAGTCGCGCAAGCCGTAACATCTGCTCGACAATCTCCCCGGCAGTGAGATTCCGTACTACCCCATCGAGCCCGCTCGCACAAAAAACACATCCCATCGCACAGCCAACCTGCGAACTGATGCAGATCGTTCGGCGACCCCCCTCCCGGAGCAGCACACATTCGATACGCTGCTGATCGTGTAGTTCCAGAAGTAATTTCTCCGTGCCATCCTCGGCACGCAAATGGGCCGCGATGCGGGTTGTCCAGATCTGAAAATCCCGAGCCAGATCCTCGCGAAGATCGCTTGGCAAATTGGTCATCTCACGAAAAGACTCCACCTTGGAATCAAATAACCAACGGCGGATCTGTCGGGCACGGAAGCGGGGCAGGCTGCGATCGGTGATCCAGCGGTCCAGCAACTGACTTCCCAGGTCGAGGATGTGCATTACTTCATTGTGCCTCAACGGCGACCCTCTGCAAAGTGCGCCGCGGACTCGCTTTCAAGGCAAACGTTTCACGAGAGAGTGCACCAGACCGATCGTGGATCGGAATTCAACGCGAGAGGAGAGAACAGGAAGCGGGGAATTCCCCCGATTTCTACGACGACGTAGTAAAATTTTGACACCACCATGCGATTAAGATGATCGCGACAAGCATGGCAAGGAGCGCGATAATTTTCACCCAGGAGAAATTCGCATAGCGAGACAACCCAGCATAATTACCTCCAGCGGTCAACGCTGTAGAGCCCGAGTCTCCTTTGTGCTCCAGCAGGTGCTGCAGGAAGCCTTGCACATAGCGGGCATTAAAAGGTCGCTCGTTGGGAGTTTTTGCCATCAGCTGAACGATGAGTTCTTCAAGTTCCCCAGGACAGTCGGGTACGAAGTTGCGCACCCGTGGCGGCTCATGGTGAAGATGCTGATCGAAGATCTTGGCAAAGTTGGTACCCTCGAAGGGCTGGTGGCCCGTGAGCATCTCATACAGCAGACAGCCGAGCGCATAGAGATCTGCCTTGTCGGAAATCGTACTATCCGCACAAATCTGTTCCGGTGACATGTAAGCGTAGGTCCCCACGGTTAAACCGGTATCGGTCAGATCTGCTTGGTGCGTGTCACGGGCAATGCCGAAATCTCCAAGTTTCAGTTTCCCCGAATCATCCAGAAACAGATTGGAGGGTTTTAGATCACGATGGATAATTCCATGATTGTGTGCGTATTGTAACGCGGAACAAAACTGCATCCCGTAACGGCAGACCTGTTGCCAGGGCAGGCGCCCATGAATTGTCAATTCGTCCTTGAGCGAGCCGGAATCCACCAGCTCCATCACATAATACAGTCGCCCTGCCTCTTCGCCTCCGGTCAGGTAGCGGACAACGTATGGATGCTCGAGTTTTTCGAGAATGGACATCTCGCGATGGAAACGTCGCGCGACATTGGAGTCGATCGATATCTGGGGAAGCAGGATCTTAATTGCGACCGCGCTTCCGTCATTGAGATCTTCACCCCGGTAGACTGTACCGACCGTGCCGACACCAAGCACGTCTCCTATTTTGTAGTGTCCAATCTTGGCCATGGATTTACCACCCTGTCGCACTCAAAGTCAAGCACTCTGAAAATGATTCGTTTCGCCAGCCCACTGTCCAAAATACCGCGACTTACATTACCTCATCCAGCAATTGCCGATAACGCAAGGGTCTCACTTCCGCAGTGCATTATGACAAAAATAACGGCTGTGAAAATCACCATTTTTTTAATCCCCTAGAGTTCTCAAAACTACCCCGCCCTGAAATGGGAGCAACGACTTTCATGCCGTACCACTTGAACGTCCTTAATAATGCTGCTGTAATGGGGCGATCGTGATGTAGTTCTCGCCCAGTCGGGACCGCGTAGACTTCGATTCGCGTTCAGAACGACTGCGGGCGAAATCCACGACGGACGGGGCAGTCGGTTCCTAAACCAAACAACTTGGTGAAGGCAAAAGGCAGCATGAAGGCAACTCTCTTGATCATCGCTGCGATGGTGCCCATCGCGGGAAACGCGGGCGGAGCGCCGCCCACTGGCTTCACACCGCTTTTTAATGGCACCGATCTGAGCGGTTGGCGGGGCCGGGGCCATGAAGATCCGAGAAAAAGCGCGGCTCGCGACCCGGCAGCAAAGCAAAAAAAACGGGCCGCCGACAATGACAATATGCGGCAGCACTGGCACGGCAAAGACGGCGTAATCATCAATGACGGCCAGGGGGTTTTTTTGACGACCGAGAAAGACTATGCCGACTTTGAACTGCTGCTCGATTGGAAAATGGTCCATCCGGGAAGCGACAGCGGCATTTACCTGCGGGGATGCCCACAGATTCAGATTTGGGATGCGGATAATCCCCAAGAGAAAAAGAATGGAGCCGAACATGGTTCGGGAGGCATGTGGAATAACAACCTGGGTAGTGAAGGTCGGTTCCCCTTGCTGCGGGCCGACGAACCGATCGGTCAGTGGAACCACTTGAGGATTCACATGGTTGGAGATCGCGTCACGGTGTACTTGAACGACAAACTCGTGGTGAATGATGCGGTGATGCACAATTATTTTGATCGCGATGCGCCGATGTTCACCCGCGGCCCGATCCAGATCCAGACCCACGGCGGAGAAATGCAATTTCGCAATATTTATCTACGCGAAATCAACGGAAACAATTAAAAAACTGCGACCGTGAAAGATCGTTTTTATGGAAACTTGGCCACTCGGTGTGTTCGCCAGTATCGATGCCGGGCT
>JAUWIQ010000088.1 GCA_030605285.1 Planctomycetota bacterium | reverse complement strand
GCTCTCGACCCGTATACCCCATATAGTTGAGTAAATCAGTCAGTGGCATCGATTTGACTCCGTAGTCCTGGGCACTATCCCTGATTTGGCTATAGGCCTTACGGAACTTCTGCTCACTTTTGTCATCGGGAGCCTTACCCAAAACGAGGAACTTCGTTTGTTCTGTTAACTTGGAATCCGGTTGTGGCCCTCGACTACCTTCTTCATCAACAAAGACATCGATTTTGCCGCCATTGCGTTCGATTAGATTTAACAGCATCTCCAGATCGCTGCGACCATCACCATTAATATCCACCAAGCCCGCAATCGCAAATCGCTCCGGGCGGTCTCGATGAAAAATACTTGAGATAAGGCGATCTCCTTTAACAAGCGGATCCTTGAAGTTGTCGCTCGTTATTTTCGCAACAGCCAAGTGTTCCTTGTCTATGCGAATTACTTCGATCGTACCTTTCGGCTTCGCATCAAATGCGTTTGTTACATCATCGCCATAAACGCTGAAGCTCGTTTGTTGCCGCAAGCCATCTCCATAGCCCAAATTGATATAGGCTGTTCGAGCCGACTGATTAATCCAGAGAATTTCTCCGTCTGGGGACTCCAGATTGACTTCTCGAGACTTCAGTAATTCCTTTTTTGCACCGGCCAGTATTTCTGTTTTTTCTGTAAGCTTTTGGTCATAAGCTAACACATCTTTTTCTAGTTTCTTTTCACTTTTAGCTTTGTCCTTTAATGTTTGATCCACCTTGGCACTGAATTTATTTTTCTCTGTTTCATGCTGACTCCGGGCCACCTGAAACTCCTCGTGATGCTCCCTGATTTGTCTAGCTTGATCATCAAAGTCTGCTCTCAGTTTGACAATTTCGGCATCCTTTTTATCTTGTTCGCCCTTAAATTGTGCTTCAAGTTGTTTCATCTGCACATTTTTTTCTGCGAGCTGATTATGGAGTTCTTTGTTGGCATCCGTCAGAAATATCAGCATTTCGGGATAGTTCGCCGCCTGAGGATCCGCCGCTTTATTATTGGGATAGGTTTCCGCAAACATATCCTGGTGGCTCACAAACTCCCCCATAATATCTTCAACCGGATCTGCAGGATCGGATTTTTTGCCGACCACATTCTTGAGTGTGTCGAGCCCACTTTGCACCTCGCGTGTCTTTTCCTCCGCTTCTTGCTTTTCTTCCTGTGCAACCTTTCGCGACTTCAACGCTTCTTCTTCTGCCTTATAAAACATGAACGTGGTAATGCCCAGCACGAGTACTAGAACGACAGAGACGATCAAACCGATCTGATAGGCGGTCGTTTCTTTTCCGGTGGCCATCAAAACCTCTCCTCAAACAGGAGCTAATTGGGCAAGAACTCATTGGGGACATCTCGAATAAACCGTAATGACGGCACCCTCCCCACGCGATACCGCCAGATTCACACACTCCACCTCTGCAATCCTACCTCATACGGAGCACAGGGGCGGTCGGAGATTGAGACCTTGACTGCGAATATCAGCATAAGTCCTTTTGTGGATTGCACTTGGAACAGACCATCTTGTCAAATTTTAACCCCCTGCGAAACTCGCCTGCGGACAATGCTTTAGGGCGAATGCATCCCGTTATTCCACCCGCAGTCGAACCCCGGCCGAAGAGCATGCAGCCTGGGTCGCCTTCCAGGCAATGGAGCCGCCTGACGGCCAGATCTTACTTGCCGCTAGCAGAATCGATTTGCTCGCTAGCAACTCGCTTCTGATCTGGACGCTCCGTCTGCAATCGAGTAGTTTCCCCGCCCTCTTCTGAAAACCTTTTCCTTTCAATATGACTTCGGACGTTGTCCGTTGTTCTAGCGTCCACTGAGCATCGCATGGCGACTCCCCTGCCTACGCAATCAACAACTCCCTTTTCGGTGGGCCGCGTCACCGAATTGATCTTACCGGCGGGTCTCATTGCCAGTCTTCTTGTAATTTTTATTCCCTTGCCCGCCGCCATCATTGATGTGCTGCTAGTGGGAAGTATTACCGTTTCGGTTATTGTTCTCCTGACAACGATCTACATACGCACTCCCCTGGAATTCAGTATTTTCCCCTCGTTGCTGTTGGGAGCCACACTAGGGCGCTTAGTTTTGAATATCGCAACGACGCGACTCATTCTCACACAAGCCGAACATCATGGCTCGCGGGCTGCTGGCGGTGTGATTGAATCATTTGGTAATTTTGTCGCGAGTGGTAATATCGTCGTCGGGATGATTATTTTCGCTATCATCCTCTTAATACAGTTTGCAGTCATCACCAAGGGGGCAACTCGCATTTCTGAGGTGGCTGCCCGTTTTGCTCTTGATGGAATGCCCGGCAAACAAGTGGCGGTCGATGCCGATTTAAACGCAGGGATTATTGACAAATCCATCGCCCAACAACGACGTCACGAAATCCATCAACAGGCAGATTTTCTCGGAGCAATGGATGGGGCCAGCAAATTCATCCGGGGGGATGCCGTGGCTGGCTTGATCATTACGCTCGTGAACATTGTCGGCGGACTGGTGATCGGTGTGTTGCAGTTGGGAATGCCTCTGTTCGAGGCGGGCAACCTTTACACCCGATTAACGATCGGAGATGGCCTGGTCAGCCAGTTGCCAGCATTGCTCATCGCGCTTGCCGCAGGTCTTTTAGTAACCCGGAGTAGTATTTCCACCAACCTACCTTCGGAACTTATCCGCCAGGTGTTCTCGCGTCCCCAGGCACTGGCCGTCGCTGCCATTTTCCTCGGCTTACTGCTGCTGACAAATCTGCCGAGAATCCCGCTGATTTTGCTAGCGGGTACCTGTGTCGGGATCTCTTTAATACTTGCACGAGCGACAAATCAGAAACGGACGACGGACGACAACAAAACTGCGGTCGAGAAAAAACCGCAGATTGAGGATTTATTGGCAGTCGATCCACTAGAAATTGAAATCGGGGTAGGATTGATCCGACTTACAGATCGCGCGCGCGGCGGAGATCTACTCGAGCAGATTCAACAGGTGCGTGAAAAAGTCGCCGCACAACTCGGATTAGTGATGCCTAAAGTTCGTGTACGCGATAATGTCCATCTCAAGGCAAATGAATATCAAATCAAGATTTCCGAAGTGTCCGTAGCGACAGGAACCACCAAATCGAGTACTGCCCTGGCGCACGCTTTGATTGAAAGTATTGAGGCACATGCGGCGGACCTCTTAACCCGTGATGCCACCAAATTCTTGATTGATCGTCTGACACAGACCCACCCCATCATCGTGGAGGAACTTATACCCCAAAAGGTTTCGCTGGCTGAGATCCAACAAACCCTACAACTCCTTTTGCGCGAGCGCTTGCCGATTCGGCAACTTGGCATGATCCTTGAATCCCTAGGGGATGGCACAGAGGTCAAAGACAATCCGGTCCTACTTACAGAACACGTTCGTCAGCACATGGCGCGTACCATTACCGCCCGTTACCGCAATGCAGCAGGCCAACTGCAGGTCATGCAGTTGGATACGGCCCTGGAAGATTCAATCCGAGAAGCAATGCAGTACACTCAATGTGGACTGTTGGTCAAACTCTCTCCATCATTCGCTGAGGAACTCTGCGACCAAATCAAGATGTCTGCCACGGACGATGCTGATCGTGAACAGATATTGCTTGTCCCGACTGAGATTCGTCCCGCCGTGCGCCAACTGACCGAATCCCAATTGCCCCGTCTCATCGTGCTTGGTTTTGGCGAAATAACGCGTGATACTCAGATTCATACCGTGGCGACGCTCGGCGAAATGGCCATGGCTATCCACTGAATCACCCGCGAAGAATACAGGCTATGTCAGGTACGAAAATTTGCCTCTCCAAACCACCAAATTTACTCTTTAAGCAGGTCGGATACCTAATGTGCGTGACTCACCAAATTGCATGCAGTGCCTGCTGCCAAAACGAGCCTCCAGGGGGGCGGTTTCGCTGCAGATCCGCTGCCAGCAAGTCGGAGCGTCCTCCTCAGAACTCACCGACCCCAATAAAAAGCCACGGGAAGGACCACCGACGAATTTGGCCTGTTCCCGGGTATAGCGGTCCAGTAGACTGCCGCACCTTCGAGCCAAACCCTCGGCCACCGTTTTTCCGTGCCAGCAGGCCGCAGGAGTACCCGATCCTAGGCATCGGGATTCTGGCAATCGGGTCGCTGAGAGAACGAAAATCGCAAGTGGCGGGAACAAAAAACAAAAAATCAATATTTCAACTCAATTGTACGTCGGCCGCCGCCGATGGATGGATTAGCTTTCGGCGCGTCCTGTGCCGTTAAACTGCAGGGAATACGCAAAGTCTATCGCCGATCAGGGAGGATCGCATGGCAACAAAGACACAGGTGCGCCAAGAGGAAATCCTCGAAATCTGGAAGGTTTATAAAGCCGACCAGTCGGACAAGGAACTTCGGAATTTCTTAGTTGAAAAGTACCTGCCTCTCGTTAAATATAACGGGGAACGCATCTGGGCTCGACTCCCCGATGGCGTCGAACTGGATGATCTGATTTCCGCCGGCGTTTTCGGCTTGATGGATGCCATTGACGCCTTCGATCTATCGCGTGGCGTCAAATTCGAAACCTACTGTGTCCCGCGTATTCGCGGCGCGATGCTCGACGAACTGAGGACCATGGACTGGGTGCCTCGCCTTGTTCGTTCCAAGGCCAACAAACTGGGAGAGGCGATGCGGACGTGTGAAGCCCGGTTTGGACGACCCCCCACAGAAATCGAACTGGCCAAATATCTTCAAATCAGTACCCAGGAACTTGAAAAACTGATTAGCGATGCGAACGCAGTCAATCTCGTAAGCCTCAACAAGAAATGGTACGAAACCGATAGCTATAAGGATGTCCGCGAAATTGATATCCTGGCAGACAAAAAGGGTGAGGACCCGACTCGACGTATCCAGAAGACCGATCTGATGCGTCTCGTAACGAAGGGGCTTAATCGCAACGAACGCTTAATTATTATCCTCTACTACTACGAAGAATTAACCATGAAAGAAATTGGGGCGACTCTGGATCTCTCAGAAAGTCGCGTCAGTCAAATGCACAGTTCGATTGTGCAGCGGCTTCAGGGCCAGTTAGGACGTCGGCGACCGGAATTCAGCCACTCCTAAACGAAGAGGACCCAGACCCACTTACGGCTCTACTCTCTGGGGTAAAGGTCTGTTGGTCTCTGGGGTGAAGGTCTGTTGGTCTCTGGGGTGAAGGTCTGTTGGCGGAAGACGCCCCCAAAGCAATTTGCGATCATCGCTTGGAGAACTTGTCACTGGCAGCCGAAATCCGGCACGAAACAGGGCCCGAGACTCTCCAGGCGGCATACTGATCTACGAGCCTTTCCAAGTCGGCCTCGAGTTGCCTCTCGAGGATCCGAAATCCTGGTAGGCTGCCGAGCCGCAGCCGTTCGTTGTCGGCAACCGTGTGGTCTATGGCACGTAGGTTCTTTTTCACGGCCCTTCCCTCCTCTCCTCTCCACTGGATGGATCAACTGGTTGTCCCATTATACGCAGGACGTGTGGGGAAGGTTTTCCACCCTTCTGGGAGGGGCCTGAATGTTGCACTATTCCCGGTACTGTGAACCAAAACCGGTACTGTGAACCCAAAGCTGATGACAGGGGTCCCTAATCAGCCCTCTTTTAATGTTCGCTACGGTAGGGAATCGGATTCCGCGTTACCCGTTCGTTACCGAAACCGCTGTCGCGGTGGTATTCCCCGTACGGTGACGTTTGTTGCTCGGTGACTTTACCAACGCCCCCAATCTCCCGAACGAACAAGCCAATCCGGGTCCGAACTTGCCTGCCCAACAAGCTCGACCACTGGAACGCCCACGAAGAAAACGCGTTATGCCAGCAATGCCATCGGAGAAACTCGCGCGACTGTCCGCAGAGGTATCCGATTGTCAATGATTTTTCTGAGAGGGACTTTTTCCCGCGAATAAAACCGCGAACAGGCAGACTCCATGCTGAACCAACCGGGACAACATGGGGTCCGGCAGCAGTAAAAAATGCTCGCAGGTGCCCCAGCCCGTGAGACGAAAGTTCCATTCTTTCTAGCATTCCAGGCGGTGTTGCCTCCGATCCGTGCAAATTCTATAATCCGCCACCGCCCAATTAACCAGCCCGATCCATACATTCTAGATAATGAATACAAAAACACCGAACCCAGGTTTTCAACCCAGTAAACCTGTTGCATAATTTCAAGCTATTCCCTTTTTTCAAAACTGCAGTTGCCTCAAAACTGATAAAGAAGAGGTGTCTAAGGATGCCTAATCGCTGCAGTGCCTCCGCACCGCCAAAGCCGTTATAAATGCAATAGCAGTTATTCGTTACGCAAGGGGTCGCAGAAAAATTTTGGTGCAAAGTCCATGACCAACCTGCCGAAAAGAGATGTACGTCTCTACCGTGCTCGCAGAGTCGGACGACATGGAATGCGGCAACGGGAATGCGGCAACGGCACCAACTGATCGTTTTTTTTGAAAGTCCTGTCTACCGAGGTACAATAACACATCGGTTAGCGTGAAGTGAAATCGACGGAACCTCGATTCTCCGATAATCATTTCCGCTTGAGTCGATAAAACAAACGAACCGAATTGACCGTGGATAAACTTTCAACACGCCCATGCTTGCCAGTAAAATGCCGATATTTTCCAACCAATCATTCGTTCCACAGCGAGAGGGCAATCCGCATTTGTTTTGATTTTGTTGTTCCACTTCGGCATTCCACGGGCTAGAATGACAACAGAAGGCAAAATTACATCTGGTTGTTCACGGGGAGAAACAAGCTATGCAGATTAATGGTCCCGCCAAATTATCGGGTGCCCCATCCATTGACGCGGCCACCCCCGTTCGTCCAACGGAGGCTGCGGAAGTCTCAACGCAGGCAAACCCGACTGCTGCAAGTCCAACTGGCGGTACGGACGAAGTCTCCATTTCGCAACAAGCTGATTTGCTTTCACGAATCAATGATCTTCCCGACATTCGTCAGGATCGTGTGGACCAGCTTCGTGCCGAGATTGCGAGTGGCAACTACGAAACGGAAGAAAAGGTTGACATCGCGGTTTCGCGACTTTTGGACGAGATCGCCTGATTTTTGTCCGGACTAAGGGAACGCCACCCGGAAGGTAACGCAGGGACAGTTCTTGTTTCCTGCCTGGGGGCCAACCTATAATAGACGGCATGAAAGACAATTTCTCCCTCAGTGGCGTCACCGTGGCCATGAAACCGATGGCACGGTTTGAGGAGTATCTCCAGAGCCGCGGCAAGCGGATCACCCAACAACGCCGCACGCTTCTCGAACAGATTTTCAGCCACCACGCACACTTCGACGCGGACGATCTCCTGGCGGAATTAGCCTCTGGAAAAACCGGCAACCGTAAAGTCAGTCGCCCTACGGTATACCGCACCCTCGGCGAGTTGGTTGATGC
>JAUWIQ010000170.1 GCA_030605285.1 Planctomycetota bacterium | reverse complement strand
ACTCGGCGAGATCCGCAATTGCAGCCGCGAAAAGTTGGGCGACTACGGCGTCTGCAAGATCCGTCAATTTCGCACAGACCTGAATCCCGGGAGAACCCTGATTGTGCTGCTGTCGCAGCTTCTGTTGGCCTTCCAGAAGCGCGGTTCTGGCCGCCAATACAGGCGGGCGTAGCATCAAGCCCTCGGACATGGCAACCGCACGGAATGGAGCAAGCGAAACAAACAGTGGGCAACTCCGGCACGCCATCCATGCGCACTCAGAGCGCCCACCTTGATTTTAACCGGATCCGGGGAAAAAACACCTAGAGCGCTTCTTCCCCCGTTTCACCCGTGCGGATGCGGATCGTATCGGCCAGCTCGGTAACAAAGATCTTCCCATCGCCGATTTGCCCGGTCTGGGCCGAACGCATCACCGTATCAATCACATTCTTCAGGTTATCATCCGAAACAACCACTTCCAGCTTTACCTTGGGCACAAAATCGACTGCGTATTCCGTACCACGGTACATCTCGGTATGGCCTTTTTGACGACCGAATCCCCGGACTTCGGTGATCGTCATGCCCGAGATGCCCTGTTCAGAGAGCGCATTTTTTACGTCCTCCAGCTTGAAATGCCGAATCACTGCTTCGACTTTTTTCATTTCTAACTCCCTAAAAGGTCATCCAATTAAACAAAGATGTAGCCCTCTTCACCATGTTCGTTGATATCCAGGCCACGAACCTCGCCTTCCTGTGAAACACGCAACCCCATCGTCCAATCCAGAATTTTGAGGATGATGAAAGAAACCACCGCACAGTAGCCGATCGTAACGGCTGCTGCCACAAACTGACCCCAGAGGACCGTGCCCCCCTCGAGCAGGCCAAGTGGCTCACCCTCAGCGATATCCCAGGCGGCCCGCGTAGCAAACACGCCGGTAAGGATCGCACCCAACGTCCCGCCCACGCCATGGATCCCGAAGGCGTCGAGGGAATCGTCGTACTTGAAGGCGGCCTTCAAGGCCCCGCAGGCAAAGTAGCAAACGATTCCGGCCGCCGCCCCTATGATCAGGGCGGGCATCAGATTCACAAACCCGGCCCCCGGGGTAATGCAGACCAAACCTGCGATGGCTCCTGAAGCGGCCCCAAGGACACTCGGCTTGCCACGGGCCAGCCATTCCATCAAGGCCCAGCCGATCGCGCCAGCGGCGGCGGCAAAGTGGGTGGTGGCAAACGCGCTGCTGGTCAGATGATCCGAGGCCAACTCGCTCCCCGCATTGAAACCGAACCAGCCGACCCAGAGCATGGCCGCACCGACTACGGTGTAGGTGAGATTGTGGGGCCGCATGTCCTCATGCCCCCAACCGAGGCGCCGGCCGAGCACCAAGGCGCAAACCAGCGCCGAAACGCCCGAACTGATGTGGACCACCGTGCCGCCCGCAAAGTCAAGCGCGCCACCAGCCCAAGAATCGGTTCCCCCAAACGCCAAAATGCCGCCCCCCCAGACCCACTGGGCCAGCGGGCAATAGACCAGCGTGCCCCAGAGGATCGTGAAGACGACCATCGTGCTGAACTTCATCCGCTCGGCATACGCGCCGCAGATCAAAGCGGGCGTAATGATAAAGAACATCCCCTGAAAGAGCATAAAGGTAATTGCGGGAATTGCTCCATTCATTGGCGTATGGGGACTGTTTGCCTTCTCGTCCCACACTCGCTCAATGCCATTCATAAACAGGTGATCCAGATTGCCAATGTAGAGATTCGAAGCGGAACCCTCCGCCATCAAGCCATCAAACGAACCCCCAAAGGCAAGTGTGTAACCATAAAGCGCCCAGATGATTGTCATCAGTCCCATCAGGAAGAAGCACTGCATCATCACGCCGAGCACATTCTTTTTGCGGACCAGGCCGCCGTAAAAAAGTGCCAGACCGGGCGCGGTCATGAACAGTACCAGTGCGCAGCAGGTGAGCATCCAGGCGTTGTTTCCCGCAAGCGCCGCTCCCTCAGCAGTCGCTTGTACGGTCTCGACCTTTTTGTGCAAGCCCGAAGCATCGAGCCCTCCGCCTCCCTCCACCTGGGCCCAGAGTGGGGTCGCCAGGGCCAGCATCGAAAATACGATACCTGCCAACAAACCTAAGCTTAATTTGTGTACCGTCATGGTAACTGCTCCCAAAAAAGTTTCCGCCTAGAGAGAGGGCAACCACTCGCTACCCGCGAGTGCCCTTCCATCAGCTTATTCATCCCTAAAAACCGACTGCACGACTCGCGCCCGCCTAAAACGGAATCGCTTTAGCAGGGGAATTTTTGAGGTGGCCTCAAAAAAACACCACTCTATGTGTCACAAAGTACCGCTACACTTCTCGGCGGTAAAGGACTTGTGGGCATTTTTAGAAAAAATAGGCCGACATTTCAGCCTTCCCATGGCTCAACCCTGGCGATTCCAGGGCACATCGGCACACTCGGCCATCCGGTTGGCCTCGCGGGCCATGACAAAGAGCAAATCCCCCAGACGATTGAGGTAGACCAGAACGGTCTTGGGGCCCCCGATTTTCTGCGACCGGAAGAGTGCGACCACACACCGTTCGGCACGGCGGCAGACGCAGCGGGCCAAATGCAGCTGGGAGGCGAGGGAAGTGCCGCCCGGGAGAATGAATTGCTCGAGCGTTGGCAACTGGGCCTCGAAGCGGTCAATCCCCTTCTCCAGATCTGCAATTTCGGGGGTCCCGGTTGGTTTCATGCCCTGAACCGAGCCGTCAGGCGACGCCAGTTCGGCACCAATCACAAACAGCTGTCGTTGAATTTTGCCCAGCAACTCATCGATTTCTGCCGCCGGCTTACAAGCTCGCGCCAGACCCAGGACGGCGTTGAGTTCATCGACCGTGCCGTACGCTTCGATCCGCAAATCATCTTTTGAGAGACGCGAACCACCAAAAAGTCCCGTCTCACCGTCATCGCCCGTCTTTGTGTAAATTTTTATCATCGTGATCAACCTGGGGCAAATTGGCAACTCAAAATCAACGCGTCGCCGTATTGTAGTACCAACACTATAATAGGGGAGCCTCGAAAAGAACCACCGGGGTCTGCAAACCAGATTCCCTCAACCGCAGACAAGGAATACGCCCGATGAGCCGCAAGTCCTCGGAGCTTCAAATTGCCCCTTACGCTCGTATGATGTTGGCGTTTCTTTTTTTCATTCTGCTGTCCTGCAACGGTCAGGCGGAAGACGGGCAACTAGAATCGCGCCGCTTGGAAAACATCCAGCAGGTGACGAGCGGATTTGTGAAAGCGGGCGAAGGTTATTTTTCACCTGATGGGCGGCGGATTGTATTTCAGGCCGTGCCGAAGGAATACCCTTTTTATCAAATTTATACTCAGTCGCTCGATCCACCCAGCAAGCCGCAACGCATCAGTACTGGACGTGGACGGACAACCTGTTCCTACTTCCATCCCGATGGCCGCACGATTCTGTTTGCCTCCAGTCACTTGGATCCGCAACTTGATGCCACAGAGTCCCAAGAGCGGCAGCAACTGGAAGCGGAGAAAAAAAGTGGCAAGCGGCGCCGCTACAGTTGGGTCTTCGACCCGCACATGGATATCTTTGAACTGCGTGACGAGAATCTGGTGCCTCTGACAGACAGCAAAGGCTACGATGCCGAGTGTGCCTATTCGCCCGATGGCAAGCAAATCGTCTTCTGCAGCGATCGAGACGGAGATCCCGATCTCTACATTATGGACCGCGATGGGTCCCATGTTCGCCAACTCACCAACGCACCCGGTTACGATGGTGGGCCTTTCTTTTCGCCGGATGGCCGTTGGATCGTTTATCGCACCGACCGCAAAAAACCCGACCACCTCCAGATTCATGTGATCCGTGCCGACGGCGAACACGATCAGGCACTCACCGACAACATTGGAGTCAACTGGGCCCCCTACTGGCACCCCCACGAGCCTTACATCATCTGGTGTGGGGCGGACCACTCGGATCCCAAGGCCCGGCCCAACTACGATCTCTGGCTCATGGAATACAGCGTCGAGAACGGAAAGTTCACCGGGGGCAAACAGCGACGGATCACGCGTCACCCCAGCGCCGATGTCCTGCCCGTCTTTTCACCTGATGGCAAACAGTTAATGTGGACCAGTAACCGGGGCGAAGAGGGATCCAGCCAACTCTGGCACGCCGACTTTATCCCCCCGACCGATTAAAAAGTCACCGCGTAAAAGCCCCGGCAAAGTGGCGACCGCAGCCAACCAGGAGATCTTGGCGGTCTTTTTTGACGTGGGCCCCCTTGTTCTGCCTGCCCGCCTTGAGGGACAAAGTTCTGCGATTCGGCAATCGTTCCCTAGGGCATCCCATATGAACCCTCTCGCCCAACTTAGAATTTGGAAATTCGGCGGGCTCAGCCCTCTGGAGTTGTTGCAGCGGACCCATCGTGAATTCCGCGATCGCCAACTCTCCGCGCGATGTGCCCAGTTTGCCTATTACTCGATGCTGGGAATGATGCCGCTGCTGATTGTAATCGTGATTGCCATCCGCTACATGCCGATTGAGGGGGTCCTCAATAATTTTCTCGGCCTCCTAGAGCGTACGTTTCCGCCTGCGGCCTACGAAATATTTCGCAACCAGATATTGGACGTCCAGCAGCAGGATTCGACAACCTATATCGCCTTGGGAGTTATCGTTTTTTTGTACGCGGGTTCACGCCTTTTTCTCACCATTGGTGAAGGACTGAACGTCGCCTTTGGCCACCCACCGCGTCTCCGCCGGGTGCGTACCTATTGGCTCTCCTTAGTCATGACCTTCAGCATCGCACTACTAATGATGTTGGCATTGATCCTTCTCGTGATCGGGCCACTGGCAATCGAGTGGATCGTGCAGGGACTCAAACTGCCCCTCCCCGAGTCGCTCTCGTACCATCTGTTCCGCTGGGGCATTGTGACTGGATTTCTGCTTGTGTTAACTTCAGCCATCTATTACTTCGTCCCCGCGCACGGTCTACCGTGGCGGTGGTTTACACCGGGTACGGTCTTCGCCGTCGTGGGTTGGACCGGGGCAAGTCATGCGTTCCGCTGGTATGTCGCGAATTACGCGCGCTACAATCAGATTTACGGCACGCTCGGTGGGGTTGTGGCGGTCCTGCTCTGGCTCTATCTGGCCGGTGCCATTCTTTTCATCGGCGCCCAAATCAACGGCATTATCTACGAGGCAATCCAACAGACTGCGCAGACAAAACCGAGCCGGGAGAGGCTCCCCCCGCAGTAACTGGCGTGGAAATCCGTTCCTCTCCGCACGGGTGGCAAGCGGTTTTATGGAGGCAAACTACGCGATCTGCATGCAAGAGCCGCTAGCATGCCCCGAGCCACGACTTGGGTTTTCCCTTCTTTTCCCGTGTTTTTATGCTCCCGCCCGCCCGCGTGGCGGGGGCCCCCCGCGATTTGTAAACCGGCCGCCTCGCGCGATT
>JAUWIQ010000455.1 GCA_030605285.1 Planctomycetota bacterium | reverse complement strand
GGCTGCGGATTTTTCCGACAAGCTCGCGCTGCTTTGGGAATTGTCGGCCCAAAAGCTGCGTGCGATTGAGAATCACTCCGGCAGCGAGGCAGCGCCCACTGTCTTCACCGTCGCTGGCCGCTACACACCTCAGGGCTGGCCCGAGTGGACACAAGGTTTTCAATTCGGCTGCCAGATTTTGCAGTTCGACGCGACCGACGACGAAGCATTCCTGGAAATGGGCCGCGAGAACACACTCGCCAGGATGGCCCCGCACCTGACTCATTTCGGCGTACATGACCACGGCTTCAACAACGTGAGCACCTACGGCAACCTCCGCCGCTTGATGCTCGAGGGCCGCATCGCCCACAACGAAAGAGAATTGCAACTTTACGAGCTGGCACTGAAAGTTTCCGGGGCGGTGCAGGCAGTGCGGTGGAGCGAAACGAGCGAAGGCGATGGTTATATCTATTCGTTCAACGGACCCCATTCGCTATTTTGCGATACGATCCGGTCGCTCCGTTCCCTAGCCCTCGCCCACCGGCTCGGTCACCGACTGCTCGATGAGAGCGCCGAGGCGATTTCGCTGCTCGGCCGCTTGCTGGAACACGCCCGGACAACGGCCGCCTACAATGTGTACTATGGTGAGGGGCGCGATCTCTACGATGTTGCGGGCCGCGTCGCGCACGAGGCGATTTTCAACGTGAACGACGGCAACTTCCGCTGCCCCAGCACCCAGCAAGGTTACTCCCCCTTCACCACCTGGACCCGCGGACTGGCCTGGATCCTTAGCGGCTACGCCGAACAACTAGAATTCCTGGCCACGTGTACCGCTCCAGAACTTGTTGAACATGAGGGTCGTGAGAGAAATGAACAGATCATGCGGCGGGCGGCGATGGCCACGGCTGACTTTTACCTCGACAACACGCCCACCGATGGCATCCCCTACTGGGACTCTGGCGCCCCGGGCCTTGTGCATTTGGGCGACTACCTCGACCGCCCGGCCGAGCCCGCCAACGCGCACGAACCGGTCGACAGTTCGGCCGCCGCGATTGCCGCGCAAGGATTTTTGCGACTCGGCCACTACCTCAGCGCAGAGGACAGAGAACGTGCAGACCGCTACCGCGCGGCGGGCCTGACGATCCTCGACCGATTGCTCGAATCGACGTATCTTGCTACGGATGCCGATCATCAGGGGCTGCTGCTACACGCCCTCTACCACCGCCCACAGGGCTGGGACCACCAGACCGATCCGGCGGGAGTGCCACACGGTGAGTCGTGCCTCTGGGGCGACTACCACCTGATGGAAGCAGCCCTGCTAGTCGACCGGCTTAGCAGTGGAGAAACCTATCCGACCTTCTTCGGCCCGTAACCCCTTTGCACACCCCGCATCCTAAAAGGGCCAACTTGCCCCGAGCGCCTTCTGTTGCAAAGCAGTCAGCTGCTTGATCCCGTTTTTGGCCAGTCGCAACAGCTCAGCCAATTCTTTTTCGCTGAAGGTCGCCTCTTCCCCGGTCCCCTGCAGCTCCACAAAGCGGCCGCCACCGGTCATCACCACGTTCATGTCGACCGCCGCGGCCACATCCTCCCGGTAATCCAGATCGAGTACCGCCCGGCCGTCGACGATTCCCACGCTGACCGCCGCCACGCTATCGGTCAGCGGAAGCTTGCTCTTTTTCGTGCCGCTCGTCTTGATTGCCCTCAGAGCATCGACCAGGGCCACGAACGCCCCGGTGATACTCGCGGTCCGCGTACCGCCGTCGGCCTCCAGCACATCACAGTCGAGTGTAATCATCTGCTCGCCCAGGGCCTCCAGGTCCACAACGGCCCGCAGGCTACGACCGATCAGCCTCTGGATCTCCGTGGTGCGGCCATCGATCTTGCCACCGCGGTCCCGCCGCTTGCGGGGACTCGTACTCCCCGGCAGCATGCTGTATTCGGCTGTCACCCAGCCCTTCCCCTTCCCCGCCATCCAGGGCGGGACCCCCTCGTCGATACTCGCCGTGCAGAGTACGCGCGTGCCGCCCGCCTCGATCAACACACTTCCCGGGCTCACCCGCGTGTAGTTACGTCTGATTTTTAGGGTCCGCAGCTGGTCTTTTCGCCGCCGGTCGTGTCGCATGCAATCGAATCCCTCAGGGATTTAGGGGGTTAGTGTTTTCGCGTTGGGAGTTTAAATCGCTGCCGTTTGCTACGGCAACTGCTTTGCCTTATGTCCAGTCAAGGATCCGGTCCCAGCAACCAGGCCAGAACACCCTTTTGCACATGCATCCGATTGGCCGCCTGCCGGAAGACCACGCTTTGTGGGCCATCGATCACTTCTGCGGTCACCTCCTGGCCCCGATGGGCTGGCATGCAGTGCATAAAAATCGCCCGCTCGGGGGCCTCGGCCATCAAGGCGGCATTCACTTGATATGCAGCGAAATCTCGCATCCGCTGCTCCCGCTCTCCTTCCTGCCCCATGCTGGCCCAGACATCCGTGTAGACGGCATCCGCCTCACGGACCGCTTCGACTGGATCCGCGACAATCTCAAGTTGAGCACCGGGGACTTCACGGCGAATCCGTTCCAGGTAAGCCGTCCCCAATTGATAGTCTGTAGGCATTGCGGCCACGAACCGGATCCCCGTCTTTGCACAACCGATCGCCAGTGAGCGAGCCACGTTGTTGCCATCGCCAACCCACGCAACAGTCGCATCACGGAGACCTGGGAAATGCTCCCGCACCGTGTAGAGGTCCGCCAGCGCCTGGCAGGGATGCGCCACATCGCTCAAACCATTGATCACGTTGCACCCGCAATGCTCGGCAAAGGCTGCCAAACGCT
>JAUWIQ010000432.1 GCA_030605285.1 Planctomycetota bacterium | reverse complement strand
ACGACCCCTGAGGTAGTCGGGGGTCGTCATCTGGGGTTCGCTCCAGCCGCGGGCAGAGCCGATTACCGGCCTGCAGAAGGGCCGGGAGAAAATTGTCTGAAAATTACGGAGTGTCGTGGGCCATGCAAAACAGATCTCCTCTTCTCATAGAGTTTGTTGAGTTGAGAACAGGATGCCTCACACGATAAATTATCTGCGAAATCGATCCGCGGCGCGACGATTGTTCCAAAGACGTTAACACGTTTCCAGAATCCTTGGTGATCGATCTGTTGGGGGCCCCGCGGGATTTGTTTCTGGAACCGATCAGGAGCCGAGCGAGGTACTCGATTCAGTGGAACTTGTGCTCTCGAAAGATGCACCCGGTGGGGACGGTGGCGATGCGGCCTCTGCCGTGATTGCGCCGGCGGGCGCGACAAGAAACAAAAAATGCAACTCGAATCCCGCTCTCTGGTGGTCGATCTTGGAGGTGTCGGCAGGGGGAAGAACAGAATCCCCGGGCCGGGAGCGACCCTGCTCTGGTGCCTAGAGATTCTGCCAACACGGAGAGGCGGCTGGTGTCCGTCTGCGGCTGGTGGTACGGGGTCTTGAGTCGGCATGCTCGTCGCCACTCTGCGAGAGCCGTTTTTTTGCGCAGTTAAACAAAAAATCATCGGGAGCCATCTGCTGTCATCGATTGAGCTTGGTATATTCGTAGCAGAGTCGCCCGAAGCCAGGAACCCGTACCGAGTGCGCGATGGACACGGAACAACAACGTCTGGAAGAGAATCGCCTCGGCAAACAGGACTGGTACCGCTGGGGTCCCTATCTCAGTGAGCGGCAGTGGGGCACCGTCCGCGAAGATTACAGCCCGAATGGAACGGCGTGGGATTATTTTCCACACGATATGGCCCGCGCGCGGGCCTATCGCTGGGGCGAGGACGGGATCGGGGGTCTCAGCGATTCGCAGCAGCGACTTTGCCTCTCACTCGCCCTCTGGAATGGCCTCGATCCGATCCTCAAGGAGCGGGTGTTTGGTCTCACCAACAGCCAGGGGAATCACGGGGAGGACGTCAAGGAATGCTATTACTACCTCGACGCGACCCCTACGCACTCTTATTTGAAGATGCTCTACAAGTACCCGCAGGCGGCGTATCCCTACACGCAGCTCGTTGAGGAGAATGCCCGTCGCGGCAGCGATCAGATGGAATACGAGCTGATCGACACGGGCGTCTTCGACGAGGATCGCTACTTCGATGTCTTTGTGGAGTATGCCAAGGCCGGGCCAGACGACATTTTAATGCGTGTCACGGCACACAATCGCGGTCCGGATGAGGCGACACTCCACTTGCTACCGCAAATATTGTTTCGTAACACCTGGACCTGGAACGACTCGGCCAAACCGAGAATCGAATACGAGCAGGAGGGCTGTTTGCGGCTTGCTCACATCGAACTCGGCACGTACCGTCTCTACGTCGAAGGCCAAGCAGATTTTCTGTTCTGCGAAAATGAAACCAACGGTCCCCGGCTTTGGGGCAGCAAAACAAGCGGTTACTTCAAGGATGCGTTTCACGATTCCATCGTCGAGGGCAAACCCGATGCAGTCAATCCGGAACTCTTCGGTACCAAGGCGGCGGCGTACTACCGTCTGGCGATCGGGGCCGGTGGCAGCGAGACGGTGCGGTTGCGGCTGACCACCAAGCGTTTGACAGCCCCCTTCCGCAGTTTCAAGCGGCAGTTTGAGCAGCGGAGGCAGGAGGCAGATGCGTTCTATGCCGATTTGCAGGCGGATATTTCCGACGAGGACACCCGCCGCGTGCAGCGCCAGGCACTCTCGGGGATGATCTGGTGCAAACAATTTTATGACTACGATGTTGAAACATGGCTGCATGGGGACCCCGCAGGGCCCGCTCCCCCTGCCAGTAGAGACGATGGTCGCAATAGTCAATGGCAGCATGTTTTCTGCGAGGACATTCTCTCCATGCCGGATGCCTGGGAATATCCCTGGTTTGCCGCCTGGGACTTGGCCTTCCACTGCATCCCCCTGGCCCTGATCGACGCCGAGTTTGCCAAACATCAGCTCATCACCCTGACACGCGACCGCTACATCCATCCCGATGGACAGCTCCCGGCGTACGAGTGGGCGTTTGGTGATGTAAATCCCCCGGTCCATGCCTGGGCCGCCTGGCGGGTTTTTCAAATCGACCGCAACCACCGGGGCGACCCGGTGGGCGATCTTGAGTTTCTCAAGCGCGTCTTCAATAAGCTCGCACTGAATTTCACCTGGTGGGTGAACTGCAAGGACAGCGGGGATCGCAACGTCTTTCAGGGCGGGTTTCTGGGCCTCGATAATATCGGCGTCTTTGATCGCAGTGCGCCCCTGCCGACCGGGGGGACTATCACCCAGGCGGATGGGACTGCCTGGATGGCGATGTATAGTTTGAATCTGATGCGGATCGCACTGGAACTGGCCCAACACGAACCGCTCTACGAAGATATGGCGACGAAGTTTTTCGAGCATTTTCTCTATATCGCCGCGGCGATGACGGACATCGGTGGTGTGGAACTGTGGGATTCCGAGGAGGAGTTCTTTTTCGACGTACTTGATCTGCCTGACGGACGGCGAGTGCCGCTTAAAATCCATTCCATTGTCGGGCTGATTCCGCTTTTCGCGGTGGAGACACTCGATGCCAAGGTGATTCAAAAACTGCCTAATTTCAGGCAACGCATGAATTGGTTTCTGGAGCATCGTCCGGAACTTGCGTCGCTGGTCTCGCACTGGAACGTCCCGGGTGTCGGCAAGCGGGGACTGCTCTCGCTGTTGCGTGGACATCGGATGAAATGCGTGATTCAAAAGATGGTCGATGAGACGATGTTCTTTTCAGATTATGGGATTCGTGCCATTTCGCAGCGGCTCCGCGATCACCCTTATGTTT
>JAUWIQ010000324.1 GCA_030605285.1 Planctomycetota bacterium | reverse complement strand
TGAACTGTCGGTAGACATATTCCGATTCCTCGCACAACTCGATCGCTGAACAAGACGCGGTGCATTTGACAACCAACGCGTGCTAGCAATCCCCCAAAACACCCTGTCTCACAAGGCTTCCAAACGTTGCGGATCACAATCGTCAATCAGTTCTTCCCCCCCGATATCAGCCCCACAGGATGCCTAGCCGCCTCCCTAGCGGAAGATCGAGCCTCCCGAGGTGATACGGTTACCGTGATCGCAAGCCAGGGCTATGTGGTAGAGGCGAATCCTGACGAAAAAGCCTGCCACCCCCATATCCGGATACACCGTATCTGGACCCCCCGACTCGGAAAGCGGACAATTTTTCATCGGGGACTCGACTATCTCATCTTCTACATCCTCGCCACATGGGCTGCGGTGCGACTGCCGCGACAGGATGTCGTGATCTGCCTGACAACACCACCGCTGATCGCCGGCGTCGGGGTCTTCCATAAATTTCAGCACCCAAGCACAAAGCTCATGTTGTGGAATATGGACTGTTATCCGGAAGTTGCAGAGCGAGCTGGTGTAATCCGTCCGGATGGTTGGATCAGCCGACTCTTTAAAACTCTGAATCGACACCTCTCAAGACGGCTTGACCACATTGTTTGCCTCGACGAATCGATGCGACAGCTATTGCACAAACGCCCGCGAGAAGCCGAGGTCGCGACAACGGTCATTCCAAACTGGGAGCCTTTGTCTGAATTTCCAATCCAGAAGACAAACACGCCAAGCAATTTGGAAAAACATCCTTTCACGGTCGTCTACAGCGGAAATATGGGGCATGGGCACAGCTTCGATACCTTGATTGCTACTGCCGAATTGCTTGCCAGCAGAAAATCGAAAATTCAATTTGTGATCACGGGCGGAGGTGTCCAGGCAGATGCCGTCCAGCGGATGATCGAAACACGTCGTTTGCAGAACATGCGTCTTGTAGGGTACGTTGCGACCGCGGAACTCCGCGAGATTCAGCGGTCGGCGAGCTGTGCCCTTATCACCTTGCGTGACGATATGCTGGGCGTGATGAGTCCGAGTAAATTGCACGCCAATCTCGCGATGGGATTACCGATTGCCTACATTGGACCCGCCGGCAGTAATGTCGATGATGCGATCAGGCAATTTGATTGTGGCATCAGTCTTCGGCATCACGATTCAGAGAGGCTCGTCCAATTTCTGGAGGAGTTGGCTGGATGCTCTCTAACCCATCAAAGGTATGCAACGCGTGCCCGGGTGGCCTTTGAACAGGCCTACTGTGACGAGCAAACATTGCCACTTCTTGATCACGCTCTTGCTGCCATGCTCTCTGGCGATGGGGTGCGGAAACAATCTCTAGCTGCTTAAACTCTTAGGCAGTCCATCACCAGACACCTCCCCGGGAACCCCACTGGGGACACCCAACCCGGAAAACCTTCGCTCAATAGTCCGCGATCATTTCGGGAGTCAGCAGCGAGGGTCCTCTGACGACCTGCATTGTCGCGAGCAGGAAAGCGATCGCTTCTCGACACCCCATCAAGGGAAAGAGCCAGGGGCGTGCTGCCACAAACTTTCCACACCGCGGTCTCAGCATGCGGTAGATGCAATTACCTAGTGCCTGATAAATTGTCATATTGCGCAAGGTAAAATAATGCTCGCCCACAGATCCGCTACATGCAAAGGGATCGTAAGCTGCCCGCCGTGACTCACAACCTCCCGCCATTGAAGCGAGATGGACGAGCGAGGCCGCAGGGACATATCTGGCCAGGCAATCGTATCTCGCACAAAAGCGATACAAAAAGTCGCTATCCTCACGATAGGCTACTTTGTAAAATCGTTCATAAAAACCACCAATGGTACGGGCGAGGCTACAATACACGCTAAAATTACCGCCGCCCATGTTCTTAATCCAGGCAGGCCGGCTGTGACTCAGAGGAAACCCAAGCTCAAAATCATCGATCTCATCGTGCTGTACCGGTCGATTTGCCGCGATGATTTGGCCGGAAACAATCTTTACGTTTGGATCACTATAGCTTTCCTCGTGCGCCTTAATGAAGTCCTGCGATAAAATCACATCGTCATCTAAAAAAATGATGATGTCTGATTTTGACTCGACGAGTGCCCGATTGCGGGCCGCTGAAAGACTGGGAACCTTCTGCCGAAGCCACCGAATCGTCCCCTGATCGTTCCAGCGTCTGAGCTGTCGCTTCGTCTGAGGTTGGTGTTCGACTGTTTGATCAACAACGAGAATTTCGTCTGCCTGGCGACCCTGCGCCAGCACATGTCGAATCGTATTGAGGAGTACGCCTTCGCGATTATAGGTCGGAATAGCAACGGTAATCGTTAATTTACTCAAAAGAAAACCTGTGCTGCAACGATGTTAATTTCCGGAGCAAATCGATCCGAACTCACCCGATCACCATGACTGGAATAGGTAATCCAGGGAAGTTACTGGCCCTGGAAAGTCAGGTCAAGACGAACTCGTTGCTGTCATTTTCAGTCGTCTTTTCGCGATCGGATCACTTACGCTGGCACTGCTTGCACAGTTTCTTTTTGTGCTTGGCGACTTCCAGACTGTGGCCGCGCCAATCGTACATACTCGAGAAGATTTTCAGCGGCGCGACTTGGCTCGAGGTCCTCAGCCAGCGGCGGAATTGGACGCCCATCAAAGGGTGGTTCACCCCGCCAGGCCTGCAGCATGGCCCGGGCGATTGCCGTCGAATCGTCGATCGGAACCAACGTACCATTGACCCCCGCTGTGACCAGTTCATCAATACTGGCCCCTGCAGAGCCGATCACAGGGACACCGCAAGCGAGGCTTTCGAGGACATTGTTCGGCAGATTGTCACAGCGGGACGGCGCAACCACTGCCACCGCCTTTTGCAGAACACCATAGAGTTCCGACTTCTGCAGCGGTCCAAGCCATGTACAACGTTCACGTTCTGCGGCCAACTTCGGATACTTTGTGGCAAACTCTTGACCTTGAGGCAGTTTTCCAGCCCATACCATGGTCAAATCAGGCTCTTCCCGCCACGCCAGAGTCAACGCATCAGCAACCACGTCCGATCCCTTGGCCCGGCCGATATTCCCGAAGTGAAAAAGATAACGCTCTGGCAAACGGCAAGCGACACGTTCAGTCGTTGCCGTTTCAAAGAAGAACGGCGGACGCACTACGCCAACGGGAATTTCATGGTGAGATTGCTGGTAGTCCGCCAGAAAACGACTCGGTGCATAGACAAAGTCCACCGATTGGAGCCATTGCCTCTCCCGCCGGCCGTTCCAAAGACTATCCAGACCTGGACGAACACCCAGAACCTCGCCAATGACTCTCTCCGTTAAACTACAACGGACGACGTGCGTTCGGTGGGGACGGGCCGTTATACACATCCCGGCCAATCGGTAATCTGAACTCTGCACCAGATCAAATGGCGAGTCTCGATGTCGCTGCTCCAGAGCTGAGGCCAGAGCAGACGCCTCACGATAAACAGCAAAAGCGCGACTCAATTGTAGGTGCGGCCACAGCATCCCTGGAAGCATACACAACTGTTCCCACCATCGTGCTGCCGGAGCCTGGAC
>JAUWIQ010000127.1 GCA_030605285.1 Planctomycetota bacterium | reverse complement strand
GTTGCCGATTCCCCAGTTGCCGATTCCCCAGTTGCCGATTCCCCAGTTGCCGATTCCCCAGTTGCCGGCGTACTGTCAGGAGATTCTTCGCTCGAGGCCGCCTTCGGGATCGCCTTCGGGATCGCCTGGATGGCTGCCGGATCGTAGCTGAGAACATTGGTCTGCAACTTCTTCCCAAAGACCTCTTTGATCGCAGCCCCAACCAGCGATCTGTCCGCCTGCGTGGTCTCTACCAGAAAACCTTTGTCTCCCACACCTACCACCTTGAGATCCGTCAACCGCTCTTCGGCAGGTTGCTGCAACGAAAAGGTGACCAGCGCATCATAGACAGCGCTATTGGTGGCGGTCTCTTGAAACACCACCTCGATTTTGGATCCGCCTCGAAAATCGATGTCGAACAGATTCACTCCCCGGGAGAAAACTCCCACCAGTCCAATCCCGATCAAAAGCAGAGAAACAACCGCCGCCAGATAGCGCTTGCCAATAAAATCAATCTGAGTGCGGCCCAGCAAACGGACCATCCCAAGTTTGGTAATCCAACGGCGCTTTTCCGCGATGTCGAAGATGACCCGCGAACAGAAAATCGCGGTGAACATACTCATCCCGATACCGAGTATTAACGTAACCGAAAACCCCCGCAACTGATCTTTACCAATCACATAGAGTACAATCGCCGTGATCAAAGTCGTCAGATTTGCATCCACAATCGTTCTCGTCGCCCGGCTAAAACCGTTGCGGATCGCCATCCGCAGCGCCGCGCCACCCAACAGCTCTTCGCGGATGCGCTCAAAGATAAGCACGTTGGCATCGACAGCCATCCCGACGGTCAGCACCAAACCAGCGAGTCCGGGCAACGTAAACGTGGCACCAATCGCCAGCATCACGCCGAGTACCAGAACCAAGTTCATCACCAAGGCAAAGCAAGCGACAAATCCACTGAAGCGATAGTAAAGCGGCATAAACAGTACAATTACAATCAACGAAATGCCGATCGCCCGTTTGCCCGATTCGATCGTCGCCAATCCCAAGGTCGGTTCAACCCGCTGCTCACTAATCGGTGCCTTGTTGAGCGCGGCCGGCAGCCTTCCGGCATTCAGGACCCCGACCAGCCACTTGACGTCCGCCTGGGTAAAATCACCTGTGATCTGACCACTTTCGCGAATCACCGAATTGAGATCCGGAGCCGAGAGCAACTCCCCATCGAGTACGATCCCCAGCCGCCGCTTACGGCCACTCTCTCGGACATTGGCACCCGTCAGCCGCCCGAATTTCTTCGCCCCCTGTAGATTAAAATTAAATTCAACCACCGGACGGGCATCCCGTGTGGCGGGAATGGCGTTGCTGAGATAACCGCCTGTGACGTTCAACTCGTCGATCTTCACTAACACGTCCACCCCGCCATCGTCGCGAGGCCGCTCTACCGTAAACGGACTCAGACGTACCCGAGGCTCATCCGGTTGGTCGGCAACCTTGCTTTTCTGCATACCGACCTGTACCCACTCCGCAAGGTCCCAGCCGAGGATGATCAACTGTTGAATCTGCTTCCCATCGGGTGTTGGTCGCGTGACCAGATCGCGGTCGCCCCGCACGCTGACAGCCTCTTCAGGATCCACTGGGATCCATCTGGCCCGATCGATTCCGTTGAGGACAATTACATCCTCGGGAGAGTTGAGCGCAATTTCGACTAAAACCCCATGCATCTCATCACTGCGACGGGCAGGCTGATCCTGCTCCTTAAAGACCCGATTTTGCAGCGACGAATCGGCAAGAACGCGGCGAACCAGCGAGGAATCCATCTCTTTATCGGCGAGAATCCGAAATTCCAGATTTCCGGCGGTGGTGAGCTGCCTTTTGAGCAGGGCCACCTCGGCTTGCGAGACGCGCGGAATCTTGATCTCGATTCGCTCTAGCCCCGATTCTCGAATGCTCACCTGCCGCACACCCGCAGGATCGAGCCGCTGGCGGATCGCATACACCATATCCTCCATCAGATCACTATTCTGGCCCGCAGCGGCAACATCGCCCTTTTTCTGCTGGTCGATTTCGTACTCCAGGATGGTGCCTCCCCCGAGATCGATGCCGAGATTTGGCTCACTGATTACCAGCATGAATGACGCGGTGAGCGTAGCAAAGAGAATCAAGGCAATTTTCCAGGAGTACTCTCGCATCCGCACCGCACGAGAGAGAGCACGCCCAAGCCCTATAGGAATCGCAAAAATAAGGAAAAGAATCAGTACAATGCCGTACCACTCTTCGTACCACTTCCAATCCTCTAAGAGCGGGGCAGTCACCTCGGCGATCAGACCCAAGGCAGGGAACAGATTAGCAAACATTCGATATCAACCTTTGTAATTATTTCTTCCTGGCTTCCACCTCATCGCCTGGCCGGTCGACACTGGCAATGGACGCCAGGTTGACACGTATTTTCGTGCCGGTCGATTCATCAATATTAACCGTCACTTCATCTTGCTCGCGCTGGACGTTTGCGACCACGCCCTTGATTCCCCCAAGGGTAACCACCCGGTCATGCTTTTTCAGGTTGGCGAGCATCTCCCGGTGGCGGCTCTGCTTATTCTTTTCCGGGCGGATGAGCATGAAGTAAAACAGGAGGCCAATGGCAATCACAGGAAACGCCAACCGGATCAGGCCACCCCCCCCTTCGGTTGCCGGTGCATCTTGAGCGAAAAGAGTCACGAGGAATGATTCGAGTTGCATGGGTCGACACTTTTCCTGAATGATCTTTAGGCCACGCCTCGCGAACAGCAAACTCGGGCCGCAGCCGAAGGGAATCGAACATCATAAATCCTTGCGGCTAAAGGAGCAAGAGCATCCCAATCGCCTCAAAGCCGCCCGCCCTCCGCTAGGTTTTGATCCCCCTTGAGCAGATCCCGGCGCGACGAGGACCAGCCGCAGAGCCGTTCTCTCTGAAATGCGACAAAGCGGTCTGCCAGAATCGCCTCACGCGCCCGGGCCAGAAGCCGCTGGTAATAGCTCAGGTTGTGGATGCTGATCAGCACAGGGCCTAAGAGTTCGCCCGCATGGACCAAGTGACTTAAATAGCCTCGGCTGTGCCGACAGGCCAAACAAGGGCAATCCTGCTCAAGTGGCTCGGCCGATTCCCGATGCCGCCGATTTCTAAGTCTTAAAGCGCCCTCATCGGTAAAGGCCAACGCATGCCGACCAGACCGCGTTGGCATCACACAATCAAACAGATCAATGCCCCGACCGATGGCGTTCAAAAGATCCTCGGGACGGCCGACACCCATCAAATATCGGGGCAAATGCGTCGGCAGACAGGGGATGGTAAAATCCAGCGTTTCCATCATTTCTGCTGGCGTCTCGCCGACGCTCAGCCCTCCGATCGCATAGCCGTCAAAATCCATCTCAACCAGCGCAGCCGCCGACTCACTTCGCAACTCCAGATCCAATCCGCCCTGTACAATCGCAAAGAGAGCCTGATTTTCGCATCGTGATGCGGCCAGGCACCGACCCGCCCAACGGACCGAACGCCGCATCGCCTCGGCAACTACTGGGCGGTCACTTGGCAGCGGTACCACGTGGTCCAGTACCATCGCTACGTCACTTCCCAGGTCTTGCTGGATGGCCATCGCCCGCTCCGGGCTGAGTTCGATCTGACGCCCGTCAATGTGCGAGCGGAACATGGCCCCTTGTTCAGAAATGCGGGCCTGCTGCGAGAGGCTGAAAATCTGAAATCCCCCGCTATCTGTGAGAATCGGTCCCTCCCAGCCCATGAACCGATGCAGTCCTCCGAGAGACTTTACGAGTTCGGAACCCGGTTGCAAGGCGAGATGATACGCATTGGCCAGCACTATTTCGGTGCCGGTCTTGCAGAGCGCATCGACGGCAATTCCCTTTACCGTACCGAGCGTACCAACCGGCATAAACGCCGGCATCTGAACTTCACCGCGGGGTGTTTGGAACGAACTTCGCCGTGCCGCACTACAAGAGGAAACATGATGTACGCGAAAAGAAAAACCCGAAGTTGGCATAGGTAATTCGCAATGCTCCGTCCCCGCATCAGGCGGGGGGTATCCGCAGGGCGGAAACCGGGCCAACGACTAATCACCCCGCAGTTTGAGGCCCATGGGGGTCAACTTCTCACGAACTTCCCTGAGGCTTGTGACGCCGAAATTCTTGCACTCAAGCATTTCATCTCCGGTACGACGAAGCAGCTCTCCCAGGGTGTTGATTCCCAATCGCACCATGCATTTTCTGGCCCGTACCGAAAGATTCAAATCGTGGATAGGTCGATCGTGGACTACCCGCTCGTCTTCACTCAGGGTTTCCGGCTCCAAAGCCAGATCGTTTTGCGGCTTCTCGTGGGACAACGCCCCCACCTCCAAGCCTTTCGCGACAAGAATTTCACGAATTTCCACAAGACTGGTTTCCCCGAAGTTTTTACTCGCTAAAAGTTCATGTTCCGTTGTCCGTGCAAGGTCACCAAGCGTCTCGACCCCCATCCGCTGCAAGCAGTTACGACTTCGCACCGAAAGTTCGAAATCGGAAACGGGAATACCCAACACATGCCCCATCCGATCGCGCGATCGTTGATCATCATCATCGAACATTACATCGCCGGAGGCCCGCGTGTCCTTCATGTACAATTTCGCCCGCTGTTGATTCGGAAAGATTTCGAGAATCCGCAGATAACAGCGCGCCGCGCGATCATAGCGTCCCGCGTCTTCGTAAAGCACACCCAAATTCAGGAGCGTGCCGAGATGGGCAGGAAAACGCCCGGCTGCTCGTTCGTATAGATCAATCGCCTTGTCATCGTTTCCATGGCGGTCGTTTTCCATCGCCAATCCAAACAATGCGCCCGGATGATTCGGATTGACCTCAACACCGCGTTCGTATAGCGCAACCACCTCTTCAGGATTCCCGCCCAAGGCGGCCACACAGGCTCCTCGCTGGTAAAGGTATTCTGCCGTTTGTTCGACAGCTCCTGACAGCTCATTGAGTCTTGCAAGAGCTGCTTCCGGATCCTCCATATACCGTTCGGATTCAGCAATTGCCAAGACACAATCGTCGGCTGCGTAACCCGCTACAGAAGCCGACTTGTAACTCTCCCGCGATTGCTCGTAACGACCTTCCGCAAAATGACATTTACCCAGGTAAAAATGGTTCAGTGCCCCACCGTCGGCCTGATTCAATGTCTCTACCGCCGCGGAGTACTGCCCCATGAGATAGTAACAAACACCCAACCGCACCGCCGTGGCCGGTGACCGCGGTTGTTGCAGTTCCAGATCGCTTACTGCGGTTTTCAGGATCTTGTAGTTGGCGGGATCTTCCGAGATTGCCGCAGAGATTTTTCCGATCTCCTGGGGACCGAACGAACTAATCGACAACACCAACTGCGCTAAATCAAATTCCATCACTTCGGACACGGGCGTAAACTCCGTATGAACACGGTTGGAACCGATCCCCTGAAGGCGACCGAAAGGTCCAGTATATCCGCAGGGACACCGCAGGGGCAAGATGACCGACGGCCGGTTTAGCGGCAGCCACCATTTTGAGCCATAATAGGAACTCGCTACAGTACGCCGGAAGGAGCCAAACGCCTATGACCCCACCGCGTCCCACGCTGCTTTACTACGATCCGATCTTCCTGGAACACGATCCGGGGCCACATCCTGAGTCGCCGCAACGACTCCGTCAAACGCTCGAACATCTCGGAAAATTACAACTCGTAGACCGCTGCCATCAGGCCCCCTGGAAACCGGCCACCCGAGAGCAACTCGGCCGGGTGCATTGCCGCGAATATGTCGCAACCGTGCGAGAGTTTGCTGCGTCCGGTGGAGGCAGGATCGAGGCCGATACGGTTGTCTCGGGAAAATCCTACGAGGGCGCCCTCATGGCAACCGGCGCGGTCTGCGATGCGGTCGCCCGCGTTGTGCAGGCAGAGGCCAACCGCGCGCTTTGTCTGGTGAGGCCCCCAGGCCATCATGCACTTCCCTCCGCAGCGATGGGATTCTGTCTCTGGAATCACTGTGCGGTTGCCGCCGCCGCGGCAACCGTCGAGCATCAAATCGATCGCGTCTTAATTGTCGACTGGGATGTCCACCACGGCAATGGAACCCAGGATATTTTCTGGCAGAGCGAACGAGTCGCTTTTTTTTCGATCCATCGTTGGCCATTCTACCCGGGTACCGGCCAACGCGATGAAACCGGCAGTGGGAGGGGGCTCGGCACAACGTGCAATGTTCCCCTCCCCTACGGCACAT
>JAUWIQ010000189.1 GCA_030605285.1 Planctomycetota bacterium | reverse complement strand
TCGATTGGCGTTCAAGTGGTCAAGTCGGGCGAAGAGGCGGGTCAGGGTATTGCTTATTTGGAAGATGGCACAATGATCGTGATTGAAGGTGGCCAGCAACATATCGATCAGAATATTACGATCACCGTTACCAGTGTGCTGCAAACCAGTGCAGGACGAATGGTCTTTGGCAAGGTCGCCTGAAAGACCCTGTGAAGGATTCGCTTCGTAAAGACCGCGATGCGCTATCTGGGATTGGATCGCGGGATGGCACGGCCCCTTCTTCGTGAACACTTTGTTCGTTAGTTGTCGGATACCATCCTCCCCGCGGTGGCAGAAGTCCTCTCTTGGAGCCGAATGATTTGTGCATCGAGCGGCTTTGTTTCAAGGATCACGGCCGTTGGATTGCCAAAGGTCCAACCGCTCGTTTCCCCGGGGTTTACGAACAATCGGCCCTGCTGGTCGTAGTGGAGACGCGGTTTATGCGTGTGGGCGTAAACAGCTACTTCGAAATTGCCCTCCAGGTCCCGAAATTGACGCTCCATGTGTGCCAGCAGAAAACGAGTACCGTCCGGGGCTTTGTAACAAAAAGGCCCTTCACCAAGTTGTCCCACAATTCGAATGCCCGCCAATAATCCCGGCTTGTTTCCTTCATTGTCCCCAAAACAGGCGACCAGAGGGCACTGTAATTTGCGCAGCGGCGGCACTGCAAATGTAGAGACAAGGTCCCCTGCAAAGAGGACCATCTCGCAATGGGCGTTGTTGAAAATATCAACCGCCAGACGAAGGTTATCCAGGTGGTCGTGACTGTCGGCAAAGATCCCAACTCGCATTTTTAAATGTTTCGATTCATTGTGCCGTTGTCGATTGCTTCTTGGCGACCCGGGAGTCCGAGGTGTGCCCCGTAACATGTTCTCACTCTCAGCCCCTACATTTTTTCTGCAACATCAATGCCCAAAATAGCGAGCCCCTTTTTCAGGGTGCGAGCGGTCAGATCGCAGAGTAGAAATCGTTCGTTGCGAATCTCTGCGGTCTCGGCCTTAATTACGGGACAGCTATCAAAAAAGGTTGAAAATCTTTTTGCCACCTGCTCAAAAAGATAGCCGCTCAGGTGATTGGGCCGATAGTCGGCAATGACCAGTTCCAGGGCCTCCGAAAAACGTAGGATCGCTAGAGCAAGCGCCCGTTCCGCAGGATGTTCTAGACGTAACCGGATGTCGGTTTCCAAGAGTTTCTCAATAGGGGCATTGCCCTTCTCCAGAATGCTCTGGATCCGCGCATAGGCATACTGCATATAGGTCGCGGTATTTCCATTGAGAGCCAGCATTTTGTCGTAGCTGAAGACATAATCGCTTTCTCGGTTTTGCGACAAATCGGCATATTTGAGGGCACCGATTCCAACCGTTTCTGCAATCGAATCACATTCGGAGTCGCTGAGCTCAAGATTATTTTCTCTTACCACCTGACCTGCCCGGCGAATTGCTTCGTCGAGCAGTCCGTCTAGGCCTACCGTGGAACCAGAGCGGGTTTTGAAGGGCCGTCCATCTTCACCTAAAACGGTCCCAAACTTTACGTGGAGCAGTTCCATTCTATCCCATCCGCACCGCGAAACCGCATTGAAGAGGTGCTCAAAGTGTAAACTTTGGCGATGATCCACCACATACAAAATAACGTCGGGATGCCATCTCGTGAGGCGATATTTAATCGTTGCCAGATCAGTCGTCGCATAGAGAAAGGCCCCGTCCTTTTTTTGAATAATCATCGGAACGTCATGGTCATCCGAGAAAATGCAGATCGCACCGTCACTTTCCGTGGCGAGCCCTTTTTGACGCATCTCGGCTACCGTGTCGGCAAGGCGGTCCTGATAAAAACTTTCGCCCAAGGTATAGTCGAAGAGAATACCAAGGCGGCGGTAAATCCGCTCGATCTCCTCAAGGCAGACAGGCATGAATTGTTGCCAAAGCAAAAGATTGGTTTTATCGCCCGTGTGCAGGCCCGCAGTTTCTCGGAGTACGGCTTGGTCCAGATCCGAGTGTTCTGCTGCGAGCGGTCCCAGCACCGAGTCGTCCCGAGTTGCCGCAATCCGCTGTTTTGCCGTCTCAAGAGCTTGACTTGCTTCACCAACTTGGGATTCGAGTTGCTTCAATTTCTTCTTAATCGCTTTGTCCGCTTCACGGTTGCCAAGCATTCTTTCACAATCGCCGCGCATGTCTTTCAGGGCGGCCAGTTTGTCCTCCAGATACGGAAGACTCTTTAGGTCCGTGCGATACTGCACTAACTGATTTACGAGTCGGTAAAGGCGAGCCAATTCTGTCACAGGTTCTGTGGCATAGGCTGCTTTATCGAGAAAGTGTTTGTAACCATAAAGGATCATGCCGAACTGCGTGCCCCAATCACCGATATGATTGTCGGTAATCACCTGATGCCCGCAAAAACGGAGCGCATGGGCCAGTGCGTCCCCGATAACCGTGGAACGAATGTGTCCTACATGCATCGGTTTTGCCACATTCGGTGCCGAATAGTCGATGACGTAGGTTCGTGGAGTATTGGTTTGCGAAATGCCAAGCCGCTCATCGCGGAGCGCACAATCGATCTGCTCGGCCAACCAGTCCTGACGTAGGGTCAGGTTGATGAATCCGGGCCCCGCAATCTCGACGTGGCGGCAGATGTCCTGGATTTCGAGAGCGTCAACGATGCGCTGGGCAACCCTGCGAGGCGATTCGCCCATTTGTTTACCCAGAGGCATTGCGCAATTCGCCTGGTAATCGCCAAACTTCGGATCTTGACTCGGCTTGATCATTTCAAGACATTTGTCGATTTCACCCACGCTGATTGATTCGAGAGCCGGACGAAAGCGGGAGCGAATTTCGGACAGGATATTCATAATGCAGGCTGCCAGAAAAGATCCAATCTTTCAAACAGTTTTATTCGTTTGGCCGCAAGATATCGCAAACGGAGACGCCCGCAAAAGGACCTGCTCCGGATGCAGCCTGGTTATGTTTAGCCCTCAACTTGCAAGCGCGCAATATCTTCAGGCAACTCAAGTTGCTTCGCTCCAGCCCAAAGATCTTCCAAGGCATAAAAATCTCGCATTGAGGGATCAAATAGATGAATGACCACCGTACCGTAATCCAGCAGGATCCAGCGGCTTTCACGGTAACCTTCGATTCCCGTGCGATGGTCTGCTAAATCATCTTCCAGCTTATGATCGATTTCCTCACTGATTGCGTGCAACTGGCGTCGACTTGTTCCCGTGGCGAGTACGAAGTAGTCGAAGATCTCGGTCATTTCGCGCATGTCCAGAATGACAATCTCGCGACCATTGTTTTCAGCGACAACGCGGGCAGCAGCCAGCGCCAACTGCAGGCTGCGCGGCGGGTCAGAAAGCTCAGCAGGGGTAATAGGAGTGTTTTTAATCAAGCCGCTGGGAAAATGCCGTTAGAGAACCGGGACGCTAGTCACTTCGTCTCCTAGTCTACCCGGTTTTCTGCGCTGCGCCTGCTCCCCGCCCCCTTGAGAGCTGTGTACGAACGCAGCGAAGCGGCAGCTGCGGTCGGAAACGACCCTGCCAAATAATTTTGAGAAACACGCTCTGTCGCGTTCCACAACCTTAGGGCTATTGTCTAAAAGATGCCCAGGGCCATCAGACTGTAGCGAACGATCAAACCGGCTGCTACAACACTGACCATGCTCATCAGTTTGATGAGGATATTCAGGCTCGGTCCACTCGTATCCTTAAAGGGATCCCCCACCGTGTCCCCGACAACCGCCGCTTTGTGGGCATCCGTTCCCTTGCCGCCATGAGCTCCCGCCTCGATGTATTTTTTGGCGTTATCCCAGGCGCCCCCTGCGTTGGACATAAAAATGGCAACGCAGAAACCGCAGGTGAGTGTGCCGACCAGCAGTCCCATCACCCCACCGACACCCAAAAGCAGTCCGACTGCCAGGGGCATAATGAGCCCTAACAGTGAGGGCAGGATCATCTCTTTCTGGGCGGCCACCGTACTGATCGCAACCGGTGCCGCATAATCGGGGGTCACGGTCCGATCCATGATCCCCGGATTTTCTCGAAATTGTCGCCGTACCTCTTCCACCATCCCCTTGGCAGCACGCCCCACGGCCTTCATAGTCATTGCACAAAATACGAAGGTTGCCATCGCGCCAAGAAACATGCCAATCAGTACCTTGGGATTCATCAGCGTGGCATCATAATAGCGGGTGAAATCAGGCAATGTCGCGGTTTTACGGTTGACCACATTGAGCTCATGCTCTCCCCCTTCGTATTGGTAAGTCAATCGATCTCCGGCTCCATTTAATTTCAATGCACCTTTTGGGAGTTGCTCGCCGAGACCAATTTTTGTCCACTCGGGATGGCGCGCGCCATCGAGGATCATCAGGCCGCTATGTTTAAATTTCTTAGCATCCGCATCACCGGTATCCTCAATTACGGTGACAAATTGTGGGGTGACTTTGTAGAAACCTACTTCCTGATGCTCCTCCACAATTGCTTCTTCCATATGTTCGAAGCCGACCCGGACCTCTTCCACATAAGCGGCCAACAGAGCCAAGGCGGTGAGCGCTGCCGATCCAATCGCAAACCCTTTGCCCGTAGCTGCGGTGGTGTTGCCCAGGCTATCCAGGGCATCGGTCCGCTGACGAACAATTGGATCGAGGTCTGCCATTTGGGCGTTACCGCCCGCATTGTCTGCAATCGGGCCGTAGGCATCGGTTGCCAGCGTGATGCCAAGCGTACTGAGCATCCCCACAGCGGCAATTCCAACGCCGTAGAGTCCTAAGGCAAAATACTGAACATCCTGAAGTTTTGAGATGTCTCCAATCGCACAGGTGAACGCCGCGAGGGTGGCCACGCAGATGACGATCACGGGCACCCAGACGCTTTTCATTCCTTCCGCGACCCCACCGATAATCAACGTGGCCGGTCCGGTGACCGCCTGATCTGCCAGGTCCTGGGTCGGCCTGTATTCATCGCTTGTGGAGTACTCGGTCCACTTGCCGATAATCCAGCCCGCCGCCAGGCCGACTACGACACTAATTGAGATACTCAAAAACTTTCCATCGAACAGCCAGTAGGTGAGTCCAATGGCCGCGAAGATGACCAGGAATG